>JANLTA010000136.1:0-3611 GCA_031362705.1 Gemmataceae bacterium
CGATGTAATCGCCAACGGCTGGGGGTAGGCTGGAGCGTCGGGAGCCAGCAACATGCCGAAGCAACTGACGAAAGCGCAGCTGGAACCGGTCTATATGGCCCCACGGTCGAAACGAGACTATCTTTCCAAACTGAAACAGCGGCTAAGAGCCAACGGATTCCAAGACCATGACCGATTACACCAACTGACGGATGAAGCGGCCAAGGCCATTCAAGCGCTGTCACTGGAATTGCACGCGATGGTGTGTGAAGGATCCAGCTATGCCGTGACGGGAATGACCGAACTGCGCAAGGAGGGCACTGGCTGGTGTGGAAACTACTTCGGTGATCGAATCAGCGTACGTCCAGAGGATAGCGCTTGGGTCGCGCGCATTCACGGGCGTGGTCCGAAGGATGGCACAACAGAGATGGACGCGACGCTCCAGGGCGTGGTTGGCAAAGCCCGACGATGGTGCGAAGTAGCTATGGGGACGCGGCGGAATTGATTTGCAATGCCCGAAGTCGATACGCCTCGATCATATCGCCCAGCGCTGGCTCAACTGTTGCCAACGTCGGCGTGTCGGACCGACGCGCGCTCGAACGTGCCCATTGTGCTGTGCCAACAACAGGACCAGCGCAGAAATCAGCCGCTCACGGGCGGTGGTAGCCTACGATCAAGTTTCGACTGAGTCCGTTCAGAAGGTCATTCGTGCGCAGTAGCGCCCGCTCGGCCTTTGTGAATCGAGTTGCTTTGATGCAATCGGTGCATATTTCGGACGGTACGCGGACAAGTCGATGGCTGCCGGGATTGTTGACCCGATTCAACTCGAGAGTCTTTCGCCAACTCCAAATCGTGTTCGCACTCACGCCCCACCAGTGTCTCATGACCGCCGCCGATTCGGTGAACCGGTTCATCGTTGACGAGAATTCCGGAGCGTGAGCCGCTCGGACCTATGGCCTGGCAGCGTGGCCACGACATTCGAGCGTCAGTTCAAGTCGTTATCACCACGTCGCGATCGCGGCAGAGACGGGTCGTTCGGTCGCCGCGTTACAGGTGCGGGCGGCGGTCGAGGCTGGCCATAAGTCGTTGGCGATAGGCCAATTGGGTAGACTGATGTTGGCATGAGCGATGTTACCCACATCCTGAACGCAATCGAATCCGGCGACCCGAAGGCCGCCGAAGCGTTGTTGCCACTGGTGTATGACGAGCTGCGCAAACTTGCCGCCCAGCGGCTGGCCCAAGAGAGTCCTGGGCAGACGCTTCAAGCCACGGCTTTGGTTCACGAAGCCTATCTGCGTTTGGTGGACGGAGCTAAGGTTCCGCATTGGAATAGCCGCGCTCATTTCTTTGGTGCTGCATCGCAAGCCATGCGCCGTATCCTCGTCGATCAGGCGCGCCGCAAGCAGGCTGACAAACGCGGCGGTCAAGGGAATCGAGTTCCCCTCGACGCTGCCGACGTTGGTTTCATGTCAAACGCGGACGAGCTTCTCGACATCAATGAAGCGTTGACCCGTCTGGCCGCTGAAGATTCGCAGGCCGCCCGATTGATTCAACTGCGGTATTTTGCCGGAGTGTCGATCGAGGACGCCGCTGAGATGATCGGTATCTCGCGCTCAACCGCCTATGAGCACTGGTCGTACGCTCGGGTCCGCCTCAAGACCCTGTTGGACGGCAAGTGATCGGCGGACATGACCCAACTATTTTGTTTTTCCGCCGGACAAATCGAACGTTGAATCCGCACTGTAGGTGGCGAACCGGGAGAAACGTGTTGCTATGCCAGCAGACCTACTAAAAGCTCGCGAAGTCTTTCTCGACGCCGTCGGCAAGCTAAAGCCTGAACAGTGGGAGGGCTACGTCGCCAAAGCGTGCGGAGAGAATGTGGAGTTGGCGCAACAAGTAGGTCAGCTTCTCAAGGTCCATCGCGAAGCCGGCAGCTTCTTGAATTCACCGGCCATTGCGTTAGGAAACACGGGAACCTTCATGCCGGAATCGGCGACTGGCAAGCTTCCGGAGCCGGGCACGGTCATCGGCCCCTACAAGCTTTTGCAACAACTTGGCGAAGGCGGCATGGGCACCGTCTTCATGGCCGAGCAGACGCAGCCGGTCCAACGGATGGTCGCGCTCAAGATTATCAAGCCGGGCATGGACTCCGCCGAAGTCATCGCTCGCTTCGAGGCCGAGCGGCAAGCCCTGGCGATGATGGACCATGTTAATATCGCCCGGGTCTTGGACGCCGGGACTACCGAAACCGGCCGGCCGTACTTCGTGATGGAATTGGTCCATGGCGTGCCGATCACCAAGTATTGCGACGACCACCACCTGACGCCGCGCGAGCGGCTGGAATTGTTCGTGCCGGTCTGCCAGGCGATCCAACACGCCCACCAGAAGGGCATCATCCACCGCGACGTCAAGCCGTCCAACGTCATGGTCACGCTCTACGACGGCAAGCCGGTCGCGAAGGTTATCGACTTCGGCGTGGCCAAGGCGACGCAGCAGCGGCTGACCGAGCGAACTCTGTTCACGCAGTACGGCGCCATGGTCGGTACCTTCGAGTACATGAGCCCGGAACAGGCGGAGATGAGCGCCCTGGGCGTCGATACCCGCAGCGACATCTTCTCGCTCGGCGTGCTGTTGTACGAGTTGCTGACGGGCAGCACGCCGCTAACACACAAGCGGTTCAAGGAGGCAGCGTTTGCCGAAGTGCTGCGCATGATCAAGGAAGAAGAGCCGCCCAAACCGAGCACCCGGCTGAGTGATTCGGGCGTGGCGCTGGCATCGATCTCGGCGCAGCGGCATATGGAGCCGGCCAAGCTGACGAAACTGATGCGCGGCGAGCTCGATTGGATTGTGATGAAGTGTTTGGAGAAGGACCGCAACCGCCGCTACGACACTGCCAAGGACTTCGCCGCCGACGTGCAGCGCTACTTGAGCGACGAGCCCGTGCAGGCGTGCCCGCCATCGACGACGTATCGGCTGCGGAAGTTCGCGAAGAAGAACCGGGGCGCGTTGACGACGGCGGCGGCCATCGCGCTGCTCCTCGTGGCCGGCGTGGCGGTCAGCACCTGGCAAGCAGTGCGGGCCACGCGCTCGGAACAAGTCGCTATGGCCGCCCTCGACGCCGAAGCGGAACAGCGACAACGCGCGGAGGCCAATGAACGCAAGGCCATCGACGCCGCGACCGCCGAGAAACAAGCGAAAGAGGCAGCCCAGACGCGTGAAGCCGAGACCAGGGCGGTCCTCGACTTCGTCGAGAACAAAGTCTTCGCCGCCGCCCGGCCGAAGGGCCAGGAAGGCGGTCAGGGCTACGAAGTGAAGCTGGCCGACGCCCTTCAGGCCGCGTTGCCGTACGTGGAAAAGAGCTTCACCGACCAGCCGCTGATCGAGGCCCGCTTGCGAATGACTTTGGGAACGTCGTTCTCGTATCTGGGCAAGGCGGACGTCGCCGAACAACAATATTGCCGCGCCCTCGACCTATTCGTTGCGAAGCTCGGCCCCGACGACCCTGACACCCTCGGGAGCATGAACAACCTCGCCAGCAGCTACGCCGACCTCGGCCGGCTCCCGCAGGCGCTGGCGCTGCGCGAGGAGACGCTGACGTTGCAGAAGGCCAAGCTCGGCCCCGACCACCCCGA
>JANLTA010000146.1:0-7336 GCA_031362705.1 Gemmataceae bacterium
AACGGCTTGAACGAAGCCGCGAAGAAAGCTGCCGGGCTGGATGAGAACAACTACCTGCCCGTATACCTGCGCGGCATTGTGCATCACGAGAGCGCCAAGAAGCTCATGCAGTCGCCTAATGAACGTGAGCGAACGATCAAAGAATTCAACGATGCGGTGACCGACTACAAATCAGCGTTGGAACTCGCACGTCGCTTCAATATTGTTGGCGGCAAACGCATTGATAGTTACATGACGATGCACGAAGGCTGGATGCTGTGCGATATCGCCGGCATCTACAATTGGATGGCCCAACGGATTGCGTTTGATCCGCAGACCGAAGCATCTTACAAAGCGAAGACAAAAGAGTGCTTTGAAGAACTGGCCAAGATCGATGGCCTGAAAGACGTGTTTTCCCTGGCGCAACGCGGCAAGTACTTCGAAGATTTGGCGTGGCCACACGGCGACCCAACGTATTACGACAAGGCCAAGGCCGATCTATTCCTGGCCCAGGAGCGCATGGCCAAGAACCTCAAGTACAAGGTCAGTTATGCACGGGTCCTTTACAAAGCTGTCGCCTTCGGCAAACAGGATGTTGCCAACCTGCAGATTGCGAAAATGCGACTCGAAGAGGTCGTGGCCCCGACAGCCAAAGCAGAGACGCAGGAATTGACCGAGGCCTACAATTACCTTGGCCATATCAATCGCCTGTTGCGCGATTACGCTAAGGCGAACGAACGCTTCACGAGCGCGAACACCAAGGCCCCGGATGAAGCGCTGTTTTGGAATGGGCGTCTTGAAGCGCTCTTGGACGACGCCGAACTCAATCCTGGCCGAAGGTCTGCCGTCGCCGCGGAGTTGAGCCAAATCTCAAAATCGCTGGAAAACCGCAAGGAATACGACCTGAAAGCATTTTCGCTTCGGGCTGGCGGTTACGCGCGGCTGATTGTCGATTCCGCATCACCCGACAGCAACTTTGCCGGGTCGTTAGGCTTGCCTGCGAATTTGCCAGCCGAACTGGGCGAGTTGGCCAAAGAATCCAAGGCAGGTTTGCCGCTCGTTTCACGGTCACTCGTTTGGTTGGAACATTACTTGCGATTTGCTGATGCATTGCCCGCCGTCAAGGCTGACGACATTCGCAAACTGACTGATCTCGTGGTAAAACACATCGGCAGCAACCTCAGCAACAATCTCTACCTCGAAGCCCGCGTTCTTCACCGGTCGGCCTTAGTGCGGATGCAACTCGCTCGCAAAGAGAACAACGCGGAGGACCGTACCACGGCACTGGCATGGTACGCCAAATCGATTGACCTGCTCCATCCGCAGACGCCAATCCTCTGGAAGTGGCACGATATGGCCGCTAACGAACTGTTGCGACTTGGCTCTGAGTCCACCCGCAGCAAGGAAGATCGAAAAGCCGACCTGACCCAAGCCCAATTGGCAGTCAACGCGGCCCGCGACGCGGCCCCAGCAGGCGAGAAACGCAATTTCCAACAACTCATTGATGACATCGCCAAGGCGCTGAGCGAACTGAAGTAGCGGCATTTTTTCAGCAACTCACATTGCATGACGGCCAATCGACGGGTACTTCATTGGTATGAAACCTGCTCAACGAATCGCCGATCTGCGTGAACAAATCGACCGGCACAACCGCCTCTATTATGTGGAGGCCAAGCCGAAGATTTCCGACCGCGATTTCGATCGATTGCTACTCGAGTTGCAACAACTCGAAGCGGCTCATCCAGATTTGGTGACGCCCGACAGTCCCACTCAGCGCGTCGGCGGACAACCCATTGATGGCTTCGTCACCGTCGCACATCGCCTGCCGATGCTCTCCATCGACAACACGTACGACGCCGCCGAATTGCGCGAGTTCGATACCCGAGTTCGCAAGCTGCTGGACGGTGACAATGTAGAGTACGTCGTCGAACCCAAGATCGACGGCGTGGCCATTTCGCTGGTGTACGAAGATGGCACGCTCAAAGCCGGTGTCACCCGTGGTGACGGCGAGCGCGGTGACGATGTGACGCATAATCTGCGCACGTTGCCGGATGTGCCACTGAAACTGAAGCACAAAACACCGCCAACTCTCTTTGAAGCCCGCGGCGAAGTTTACATGACTCGTGATGAGTTAATCCGTGTCAATCGCGACCGCACGGCCGAGGGCGAAGAGCCGTATGCCAATCCTCGTAACCTCACGGCCGGCACGTTGAAGATGCTTGATCCCAAGCAATGCTCAAAGCGCCGACTGCGGCTGTTCGCCTATGGTATGGGTGCCAGCGAAGGCGTTACGGTGGGCACGCACCTGGAGCTATTGGACCAACTTCGACAGTTCGGCTTCCCGGTCAACCCGCATGTGCAGAAGTGTGCCAGCATCGACGAAGTGATCGCGCTCATCGATGAATGGGCCGAGAAACGCCACGGCCTTCCGTATGACACCGATGGCCTCGTTGTCAAAGTTAACGACCTGGCACAGCGTGAGCGGCTCGGCATCAAGAGCAAGTCGCCGCGTTGGGTTGTCGCTTACAAGTTCGCTGCCGAACAGGCGCTGACCAAATTGAAGGCCATCGACGTGAAAGTCGGCAAGACGGGCAAACTCACACCGGTGGCCCGGCTAGACCCGGTAAAACTGGCCGGCACCACGGTCTCAAATGCCACGCTGCACAACGCGCAGGAGATCCTGCGAAAAGACATTCGCGTCGGTGATATGGTGCTCGTGGAAAAGGCCGGCGAGATCATTCCCTACGTCGTTCGCAGCGAGCCAAGTGCGCGCACCGGCACCGAAAAGGTGTTTCACTTTCCGTCGAACTGCCCCGTTTGCAACGCCGTTGTCGAACCGGATGAGGACAAGGTCTTCTACTACTGCACTAGCCCGACATGCCCCGCACAACTCAAAGAGCGGCTGCGCTGGTTTGCCACCCGCGGCGCGATGGATGTCGAAGGGTTGGGCGAAGCCGTCGTCGAGCAACTTGTTGATGCTGGCCTCGTGAAGACGATTCCCGATCTTTACCGCCTCAAGCTGGAACAGATCGTGGAATTGAAGCTCACCGGCGAAAAAGCAACACGAAAGCTCGGAGCGAAAAACGGCAAGAATCTGATTGATGGTCTGGAAGCAAGCAAGTCGCGTGGTCTAACCCGGCTGCTGACTGGACTTGGTATCCGTCACGTTGGCGAACACGTCGCCGATCTGCTCGCGCAAAAGTTTGGTTCGGCCGATGCACTATTAGCGGCTTCCGCCGACGAGTTGGCCCGCGTCGAAGGCATCGGCCCACAACGTGCGGCCAGTATACACGCCTTTTTTCAATCCGACGTTGGTCGCAGCGTCATCAGCGAGTTGAAAGAGCTGGGCGTGACGTTGACGCAGGAGCAACGCAAGGTGCCAACCGGCGGCCTGGCAGGCAAGACAGTGGTCGTCACCGGCACTTTGACCAAATATGGCCGCGATGAAATTGAAGGGCTGATCCGCCAGCACGGCGGCAAGCCTTCCAGCAGCGTATCAAAAAAGACTGACTACCTCGTCGCAGGAGAGAAGGCCGGCAGCAAACTCGACAAGGCCAAGGAACTCGGCGTGCAGGTGTTGACCGAGGCCGAGTTCGAGGTGTTGATCGGCTAATCCAGGTGATACGGACTGTCTTTCACATCCTCGTGGCGAATCTCGTCCACGGGGTCTTTCTTGCCAGGGCCTTTGTACAATCGGTTGGGGCCGTTGAAGACCAGTCCCGGCACGGTGCCGACACACTTGTACGCATGAACGACGCCGACGGGCACAATGAGTGCCATTGGCTGGTCGTCGCCGACGATGCGTGTTTCGACGTTGCGATAGGTTTTTGACTGTGGCCGATTATCCCACAAATACATCTTGAAATTGGATGGCCCGAAGAAGGCAAAGTAATCCGCCTGATCGACGTGTTCGTGTGGTCCCCGCGCAATACCGGGCTGCGTGACCGATGCATAGGCCATCACTGGATGATACTCGCCCGGCATCTCATCGTGGCGAAACAATTCGCACAGCCAGCCGCGGTCGTCATGAAACTTCTTGAGCGGCTTCCAGATGATGCCTTCAATCGGGCCGGGGGTAAACGTCATCGCAACGAATCCTCTCGCTGGTGGCGACAAGCTACTTTTTTACAGGATCATTCGCAAATTGAATACCTGAATTACGCCCAGGTCACGCGGTCGCCGAAGCGTGCCTTCAGCGCTTTGCCGCCGCGGCTCCGGCCATCAAAGCGGTTGCCCGAGAGTTTCAGCGATTGCAACTGCGTCATGTGCGGCGATTCCGCGAGCGCCAACGCGCCAGCTGACGTAATTTCATTGTTGGTCAGGTCCAGTTGTCGCAAGCCGGCGAACGTCGCGGACTGTGCGAAGGCCACCGCACCGACATCGCTGATCAGGTTGCTGCGCAACCACAAACAGCGCAACGACGTCAGGTTCGGTGACTCAGCCAGCGCGACGGCACCGTCGTCGCTGATGCCGTTGTTGCCGAGTAACAATGTGAGCAGTGTCGAGAAATATTGGCCGCCGGCGATCAGTTGTGCCCCGGCATCCTTGATCCACTCAAAGCCAAGGTTCAACGAATGCACATGTGAGGTACGCGGCGATTCGATGAATGCGTTGAGCAATCCCGGCGGCAACACCTTGTCGGCATAAACGGAAACGCCGGCCACGGTCGGGCCATCGAGCCAGGCATGTTCGCCGTCGAGAAAGCGGTTGATGCTCAGCGATACTTCGAGAAAGCCGCGATGAAAGCCCCACTGAACTAGTTCTTCGCTCAGCGAACCCAGCCAATCGCTTTCGTATGTACGTAACAGCTTGGCTTCGCGCTCCAACAATTCGCGCCGCCGCGGATCGTCGGCCGGCGTCTGCGCCAATTCAACTTGCAGGCGGATAAACTCGCCGCGCGGGTCGCCGCGTTCTTCAAGATAGTCCGCATAAATCAGCCGCGGCAGGTCGTCGTCCAACTCCGCCCGCACCGCAGCAACGAAAGGGTCCATGTGCTGTTCATTCTGGCAACTCAGCACACGGTGACAGCGCGGATTCAATCATCGAGAACGATTTCAAATGTGTTTTCTTTGCCGGCGACGATCTCGCGGACGAGGTTGGACATGTCAACATCACGGTATTTCGCCGGCACGGGGGAATCGATGCTGGCGATGGTGACGCGGTACCAGCCCGGCGGCAAGCCGCCATCACCCAATCGAAACGTGCCATCGGAACTTAGCTCGGCGTTGACCATCGGGCCTTGCGTGCCGCGGTCTTTGTCGGCCGTGAACGCGATCTTGCCGCTGCGCACCGCGTAGCCACGGTACAGCACACGGCCCGACACCGGCACGCGCGGTTTCTCACCGCCCGAGCAGCCCAGGGCCAAAAGGCAAACCCATGCCAGCAGTCGCCGGCGATTCAATGTGGAATTCCTCCGACCGATACAGTACCACGATCCACAAGTCATTGGCGAGGCCGATTCCGTCGCCCCCAAACCGCGCGGAACGGTTCGCATTGACCGGGTTTGGCGGATGCGGTACAAGCCCCGCCGGTCCACGCGGCCTGCGCGCGGCACGATGCCGACGGACCAAAGCGACACCACGGTAAGGAGACCCGAGGCGTGAACAAGTCTATCGCCGTATTAACGGGCGGCGTCATTCTCGGCGCCTTCGCGCTGCAAGCGCTCGCCCAGAACAATACCAAGCCACTGATCCAGCAAACCGGGGGCAATGTACCGTCCACCACGCAGCCGCCGCCGGGCGTCGTGCCTGTGCGCACTGCCGTATTGAATATCAACAAAGTGCTGAAGAATTTCAATAAAGCTCAGCAACTCAACAACATGATCAGCAACATGGTGAATGGCTACGGCCAGCAGATCACCGAACGTCGCGAAAAGTTGGTCAAGCTAAACGCCGACTTGCAGAAGGCCGTCGATCCCGCGCAGCGCGACGCCATCGAAGCTCAGGCCAAGATCCTCGACCGCGAAATGCAGGACATCGATCTTCAAGCCAAGAAAGAGATCTCGGCCAAACAAGGTACGATCGCTGTCGGCATTTACAAAGACATCGAAGGCGTCATCCAACGTGTTGCTGTCGCCAACAACTTCGATCTGGTCATGTCGTACCCTGACGCCACGGTTGAGGGCGAGTTGTACTCACAACAAAACGTCGTCCGCAAACTCGCTTCGCAAGCCGCGATTCCAATCTACTACAAGGCACACATCGATATCAGCGACGCCGTGGTGCAAACGCTGAACGCCATGTTCCCGGGGGTACCGCAGCCGCCAACCACGAGCGCCAACACACCGGCGGCGACCAGTCAGCCGATCACACCGGTAAGCAACTCGGTGCCGAAGAAGCAATAGAGACAAACCGGTGTCTCCGTGGCCAATCAGGCCGCGGAGCGCCGGCTCCCGTGACACTTTAGCCGCGCTCAGGAACCACTCTGTGATCAAGATCAGCCACCGGCGACAGCGCACGATTGCCCATTCCGTCTGCGTCACAGGCGTCGGCCTGCTTCGTGGCCGCGACGTGCTGCTGCGTTTTCGCCCGGCCGATTCGGGCACTGGCCTGGTCTTCGTTCGGTCGGATTTGCCGGGCCGCCCGCACATTTGTGCCGAGACGGCTCTCGTCACCGGCACCGCTCGCCGGACAACGCTCGGTACCGCACCGCGAACCGTGTCGTTAGTTGAACATGTCTTGGCGGCCTTGCACGGCTTACGCATCGACAATTGCATGATTGAAGTGGATGGCCCCGAACCGCCGGGCCTGGATGGCTCATCCGCCGGCTTCGTCTCCGCACTACTGGACGGTGGCATCGATCTACAGTCCGGCAAGAAATCGGTATGGACGGTTGACCGCTCCGTCGTCGTTCGATCCGGCGGTGCCACGCTTGGCATTCACCCGGCCGACAACGACGACCTAACCATCAGCTATATGCTCGACTACGGCCAGAACTCGCCCATTACACGCCAAAGCCACACCCAAGTCATCACGCCCGGCGACTTCGCTGAGTCCATCGCCGGCTGCCGCACGTTTCTGCTCGAAACCGAAGTGAAAGCGATCCTCGCCACTGGCATCGGCGAACACGCCAGCACACGAGACTTGTTGGTGTTCGGCCCGCGCGGCGTCATCGGTAACGAACTCCGCTGGGCCAACGAACCGGCCCGACACAAGATTCTCGATCTGGTCGGCGATTTGGCTCTATGCGGCTTGGATATTCGCGGCCACATCGTTGCGTATCGCTCGGGCCATCCGCTCAACGTCGAGTTGGCCAAAACGATCACCGAACGCCATTTGCAATCGGCCGTGCGTCCAGCACGGAACCCTTTTCGAATCGCGGCGTGACGTGGGATGATCGACCGTTGAGTTGGTTCCCC
>JANLTA010000156.1:0-1684 GCA_031362705.1 Gemmataceae bacterium
CCAACCCAGCGGAGCATGGTTGGTTGCCGATGGCCAGGATCAGGTGCCGTTGACTGGCGAAGAAACGCTGGAAATCCGGAGAGCGCCGGTGATGTTTCGACTGGTCAAAGCGCCCGGCCACGGCTACTACGCGACCCTCCGCGATAAGCTCCGTTGGGGCATGACGCCGAACTATCAACCTCGAAATTCATAACCCGTGATCCGCCGATGAACTTGTTTTCGTCATCCAATTTTGCCGTGGCCTGCGTGCTGGTGTTGATTCAATTCCTGGCAGCGCTGCCCTGGCTGCGCGCATTGGACCCGAAGGCCTTTGCCGCGCGCGTGAGTTCAGCTACCGGCTGGTTGTGGGCGATTGGCATTGTGGTCGGCGGTGGTGCCGCATTGACCGCCATCATGATGTATCGAGCCGATCCGGCCAAACTGGAAATCGATGGCAGGGTGTACGCAGCTGTCTTACATTTGCAACTCATTGTTGACTTTTTGTTGGCTGCCGTCGGTGGACTGCTCGTGTTCTGGCCCAAGGGCGGAACGGTGGCATGGGCCGCCTTTCGTGAAGGCTATCGTCAGCCGATGTTCTGGTTGATCTCAGCCCTTGTCGTAATGATGCTGTTCATTTCGATGGTGATTCCTTACTTCACCCTTGGCGAAGACTTTCGCATGATGAAGCACCTCAGCTTCGACATGATTAAGCTGGCGGCGGTACTGTTCGGCGTGTTGGCCGCAAGCATGTCGGTCAGCGAGGAAATTGAAGGGCGCACCGCTGTCACGCTGATGAGCAAACCCGTCACCCGGCGGCAATTTCTGCTCGGGAAGTACTTCGGGATCCTGCTCGCCGCGCTGGCAATGACATTGGTACTCAGTTGGGTGCAGAACTGGGTTCTCTACTTTAAGCCGCACTTCGACCGGCTCGAGGATTCCTGGGATCCACTGGCGCTCGACGTGCAAAAAATGGTCGTACCGAAGTTCACCGCGTTCATGTCAACACTGACGAACTGGGGTTGGTCCGTCGCCGAGCCGACGGCCTTGCTGCGTGGCGTCGGGCTATGGGCTGGCGAAACGCTGGCCAACGCCGGCGGCATCGCTCTCGGCTTCGGTCAGGTTATGGTCATGCTGGCAGTCGCTGTCGCACTGGCGACGCGAGCGTCGATGATCGTGTCGGTCATCATGTGCTTCATTTTCTTCGCCATTGGCAACTTAGCTCCAGTGTTAGCCGAGGTATCCGAACGCTTGGCTGCGAAGAGGGGCGGGGCCACAAACCTCGTCAACTTTATCGCCCAGTCGTTGGACAAGTTCATGCCCTCGCTCAACTTCTTCAACAACGATCATATCGTCATGCGCGAGTCGTATCTGCCGCCGGGCGAGTTCGCCACTTATGTGGGTAGCGTGTTTATTTATGCGTTGCTGTATGCCGCCGTGGCCCTGCTCATTGGGCTATTTCTGATCGAAGATCGGGATTTGGCTTAATTTGCCGACCGGATGGGCTGGGTTGGCCGTCGCGGCGGGCGGGTTCCCACTGTGTTTTGGCCCATCCCTGTTACAATATCAGCGATATTCTCTTCGTTTACTGACACCGGTGCGCTGCCGCCCGTGCAGCCGGTTCGGAGGTCGCCGTGGAATCGCGAAGTGCGTTCGGACGAGCTGCCACATTTCTTGATTTCTCCGCTGGCTGGAAATGGGCGGCCCG
>JANLTA010000157.1:0-22743 GCA_031362705.1 Gemmataceae bacterium
CGCAATAGGGTTTGACCTTCGTTTGGTTGCGGGATGTGCGGCCATTGGCGTCACGCCGACATCGTGGATACTCATTTGCGGGTTTTCACTCGCGATGCTGCTTGGATTCGGCAAACGGCGGCTGGAAATCGAAGGTATGGATGACCCGATGGCATACCGATGCTCATTGCAATCTTACAGCCCTGAGAAGCTGAATATCCTGTTGGGAATTACCGCTTCGACGTGTTTGTTGTCATACATGTTGTACTCAGTCTCGCCTGATACCATCCGCCTGCACCAGACATCACGGCTCATCTATACAGTCCCTTTCGTTGCCTATGGGATTTTTCGGTACATCATCAAAGTTCAGGAAGGCCGACACGATGGCCCTGTTGAAGTACTAGCCCACGATCCGGTATTCGCCGTGAATGGCCTTCTTTGGTCGATTGTGGTGATTGCGGTCTTGTACGTCGCAAAGCCACTGTGGCCCGAAGCCCAATGACCGGTGCTAATGTTCTACTGGTTTGGCCGCTAACTAAAGTTGATCCGACCTTCGGTGAACCCTAAACGATAACAAGAAAACGCCGCCATTTTGAGTCAGTGGCGCCAGGTAGTACGAGCGGAATGGCACATGCTGTTTAATACGCCAGAGTTTTTCCTGTTCTTTGTGGTGGTCTTGGGCTGTTATTACGTCCTATCTCATCGCGGGCAAAACGCGATGCTCCTCGTGGCAAGCTATGTGTTTTATGGTTGGTGGGATTGGCGGTTTCTTAGCTTGCTATTTTTTTCGACAGTCTTCGATTATTCTGTGGGTCTCGGGCTTCAACGCCTTAAAGCACAATCGCACCGACGACTGCTTTTGCTGTGTAGTATCGCCGTCCAGTTGGGTCTTTTGGGATTCTTCAAATACTACAATTTCTTTGCGCAGAACCTGGCCACAGCTCTCAGCGGCCTCGGAGTGGAGGTGCCCATTTGGACCCTCAGCATCGTACTCCCCGTCGGAATCTCGTTTTATACGTTCCACACGATGAGCTACACAATAGACGTATTCCGTCGGGAAATGGAACCGACGCGCGACTTTATTCCCTTCGCTTTGTTTATTAGCTATTTCCCGCAATTAGTGGCTGGACCAATTGCCCGAGCCCACCATTTGCTTCCCCAA
The DNA here is from genome assembly GCA_031362705.1 of Gemmataceae bacterium. Taxonomy (GTDB): domain Bacteria; phylum Planctomycetota; class Planctomycetia; order Gemmatales; family Gemmataceae; genus JAIBBI01. The sequence goes on from JANLTA010000157.1 coordinate 1,142, forward strand.
ATGCTGCAACCCCGGCGAGTAGTGCGTGCGGAATGTTACGAAGGTGCCTATCTGTTGCTCTGGGGTCTTTACAAGAAAGTCGTCATCGCGGACAATCTGTCGACAATCGTTGACCGAGCCTTTTCAGCACCAGAAGCGTTAAACGCGGCCAGCGCCTTGATTGCCGTTTATGCCTTTGCCTGGCAAATCTACTGCGACTTCTCGGGTTACTCGGACATGGCCCGTGGCTGCGCGAAGTTTATGGGCTTTGAATTGCAACTCAATTTCAATCTCCCATATCTGAGTGTCGATCCCAGCGAATTTTGGCAGCGCTGGCACATATCACTTTCAAGCTGGCTTCGGGATTATCTCTATTTTCCGCTGGGTGGTAGCCAGGGCGGCACAGTGCGAACATACAGAAATCTCATGGTCACGATGTTGCTGGGCGGTCTATGGCACGGTGCCAACTGGACATTCATCGTATGGGGTGCTTTTCAAGGAGTGCTCCTCGTGATATACCGCGCAGTGGCACCCAACCTTTCGCGATCGCTGCGTTCGCCCGTGGCGCGGGCCTGCCACATGTTCTTGTTTTTTCATCTGATCTGCATCGGCTGGGTATTCTTCCGAGCGTCATCGTTGAGCGAATGCTGGGTCATCGCCCAGGCTTTTGCGCGGCCACCGCAATTGAATCTGGGAGAAGTGGCCCGGCTCGTTTTGGTGCTGCCGTTGATAGTTGTGGAGATCGCTCAATACGTCAGTGGCGACCAGAGATTCATTTTGCATCTGCCTTGGCCCATACGCAGTCTCGTTTATGTGGGACTGTATTTGGCACTCATAGTTTTTGGGAGTTGGTCTCGTGAAGGATTTATCTACTTTCAGTTCTAAACCCATCGTACGGGAACGCGAGCGACCGCCTTGGGGTGCTATCGCAGCTGCCGTGATGGTATTGGCAGGGGAGTTGGCTTTTTGCTTCAGAACTGAACCATTATCGGGGATGCCGGTGTTCGAGCCAACGGCCGACGTTGCGACCGTCGTTGCCAAACGCACACTGTTCGATCGTACTGACGGTGCTGTCGTTTTACTCGGCGATAGTTCGTGCATGATGGGATTGGACCCCGCGGTGATTCAGAAAACAACTGGCCGGCCGGTCGTCAACTTGGGCACGTTGGCGTTTATGACGATGGCGGGATTTGCCGCGATGGCCGATGAATTACTCGACCGCCCAAACTCACCATCAATGCTCGTATTAGCTGTGCTGCCTCGTACTTTTGAGGTAACCGAGGCGCAGGCCCGTCGCGAATTTGATTTGCTCGGTCGGTACTTGATCGCCTATGATCTCACGGTGACTACATATAAGCCGGACGTTGCTGACTACGCTTCGTTGTTTTTTCATAAACATCGCTTCAATGTGTTTCCCAAGGAGTTTGGTGGGTCGTACACTGCTTTGGCCGATCGATTGCAGAAGACAAACGGGCATCTTTTGGAAACCGGAACGTATGCCGGGACTAAAGTGGAACGAAGCGAGTTTCTGCCAACGACCTTTGCATGTGAATCCATGACCGTGTTAATCAGGTCGGCGGAGCGACGAAAGGTCCCTGTTATGTTCTGGTGGTCGCCCACGCCAGTGGACTCAATCAGTAGCAATTACTTGAAGGCCGCGACACAACGAGTACTCGATTTGCGAAATCGATCCCCATGGCTTCAACTTCCTAGAGCCGAAGCTCCCGGCTGGGATACTGAGTGGTTTGGATCCGTAACCCATCTCAATCCGCCTGGGGCACAGCGCAATTCCGCCGAGTTGGCCGTGGTGGTTCAGGATGAACTCGCCCGTTGATTAAACCATCAATCGATGGTCCACCGAGAGATTTGCCACGCGCTGTCCAAGAGTTCGTTGAAACTCATGACTTGCGTTGAACCTAGCTCCGACTTCGGCACGGCCACTCTGCCTCTCGTCGCGCCGCTAATCGTGGAAAGTCCCGGAGACACACATTGTCCGCAACCAATTACCGTGGGCCTGCCATTGCCGCGCGGAGCGCTCACATGGCCGGCCTGCTTGGCGCTGCACGATGATTCCGGCGTGTCGAGGCCAGTTCAAGCGCAACCGCTGAACCACTGGTCGGACGGGAGCATTCGGTGGCTGTTGGTCGACTTTGTTGCCCCACCCCTCAAAAATGGACTCAACTACTTTAGGCTAGTACACACGGAGCCTAGTGAGTGTATCGGCAAAGCGAAATGTATCGTCAGCAAGATGTATCGCGGTTTCAATCTGGATACCGGATTGGTGGCGGTCCGAACTGGCGATTTGCCAGGGTCACTCTTTCAAATCGACTTCGCTGGTCAACCGGTGTTCTCCAATGGCGGTGCCGGCGTATTGCTTACCGTCGCGAAGGGCCGTCAATATCCGGCTTCAATCGACCACATCGACTACGAGACCACCGGCCCAATTCGGGCTACCATTCGCTTGTCAGGTCGATTTGCCGGAAATGTACCCTGCCGATTCGTGTGCCGGCTGGACGCTTTCGCTGGCACCGGTTTGTTGCGCGTACGGCTAACGATTCACAATCCGCTGCGAGCCAGACATCGTGGCGGACTTTGGGATCTTGGCGATCAAGGATCCATTCTCTTTCGTGACCTTTCCTTGCTTTGGACGCTTGCTGATCGCCAAGGTACTCGCGCTAACTGGCAAACCGAAATTGATGGACCAGTGGGCGAAGGCCAGGCGGTAGACATTTATCAGGACTCCAGCGGCGGGACCAACTGGCATAGCGAGAATCACCTAAATCGTGTTGGGCAGGTTCCCTGTTCCTTTCGCGGCTATCGACTTATCGCCGATGGCAAGGAGAATCATGGCCTACGCGCAAGCCCGCAGTTGATCGCGACAAATAGTAAGGTTGCCATTGGCGTTTCGGTTCCCGAATTCTGGCAGCAGTTTCCCAAAGCGATTTCATTCGCAAATGCTGCCGTACATGTTGGCCTGTTTCCACGTCAATTTGCCGATCAGCATGAGCTTCAAGGCGGCGAACAGAAAACACACACGATCTGGATGCGCGTTGGGTCGCCGGACTCTGGTATGGAAGCACTGGAATGGGTTCACCGACCAGCGCTGGCACGGTCAACGCCGCAATGGTATGCACTGTCAGGTGTCATCCGCCATTTGGCACCTTCTGAACCAAACCAAACTAAGCGTCTGGATAGCTATCTTGCACCTTCAATTGATGGAGACGACAGTTTCGTTGCCGGGCGTGAGGTGATTGATGAATATGGCTGGCGCAACTATGGGGAGATTTGGGCCAATCACGAGGGTGCCTACTGTTCGACTCCGCCGCCAGTCATTTCACATTACAACAACCAGTATGACTCGATTTATGGAACACTACTCCAGTACTTTAGAACCGGCGATAGCCGGTGGTGGGGCGTGGCGGATCCTCTGGCAAGACACGTCGCTGATATCGACATTTATCACACGACAGAAGACAAGTCCGCGTACAATGGCGGGTTATTTTGGTTCACGGATCATTACAAGGACGCCGCCACTTCGACGCATCGGACATATTCACGCGCCAATGTCCCATCCGATGGCAAACCGTATGGTGGCGGTCCTGGAAGCGCGCATAACTTCACCAGCGGGTTGACCACTTACTACTTCCTTACTGGAGACCACGTTGTGCGCGATGTCGCACTCAGTTTGGCGGACTGGGTGATGGCAATGGACGACGGAGCAAACAACGTACTTGGCCTCATTGACGATGGTCCGACGGGATTGGCCAGCTACACGGCTGATCCTGATTATCACGGCCCTGGTCGTGGCCCCGGGCTTTCCATCAATGCGCTGCTTGATGGCTGGATACTTACCGACCAGCGGGCGTATCTTGAGAAAGCAGAGCATCTCATTAGGCGTGTGGTCCATCCGTTGGATGATATTGGTGCACGTGATCTGCTGAACGTTGAGCTGCGGTGGTCCTACTGTATATTCTTGAGTTCGGTGGTACGGTATCTCGATATTAAGGCGGAGTTGGGCGAGGTAGATACCGAATATTTCTATGCACGATCGTCTCTATTGCATTATGCGGCATGGATGGTTGAAAACGAACTGCCATATCTCGATCAAAAAGAAAAGTTGGAGTTTCCAACAGAAACTTGGCCGGCGCAGGAACTACGAAAGGCGAACGTTTTGCGCCTGGCGTCAGCCTTTGCCGACGAACCGCTGCGAAGCCAACTCATAAGCCGCGGTCAAGTTTTGTCCGATCGCGCGTGGAGCGACTTGCTGACTTTTTCGTCAAAACACGTCGCGCGCGCACTAGCCATTGTCATGGTCGAAGGAACATATGACGATTGGTTGCGAAGAAACAATCCAGAATCAACGCGGTGTCCGGAATTCGTCGAAGAGTTCGATTCGCCGAGCTTATTTGTAACGCAAAAACGCCGTATCATTAATCGACTCAAATCGCCAACAAAATGGCCGGCAATTCTCCTTCGGCTGGTCCGGCCTTCCGTCTGGCAGCGGCGAACGCCACGACAACATTCGCGCTAAGCCATTGTAGGGGATTGCCAATTCGTTTGGCTGTCGCCTGCCAAGCTCAAATCGAGTAGAGAAAACGGAACCGGAACTGCAAGAAGTCGTTGGCGGAGACAGCGCCATCGTTATCGAAGTCAAATGCCGCACTGCTGCTACCGAACACTATGCGAAACCCGACGAAGTCCTTGGCGTCGATCATGCCGCTTCCATCCGAGTCGCCGAAGAGCCGGAAAAGTTTTGGGCCTCCAACAGGAGTGCCGACCACCACGTAATCGTCGTTGGGCGATCCCTGCGATGTGCCGCTGGCGTTGCCGTCGAGCGTGCCGTTAGCATTGGATACGGAGTTCGCCAAAATCCTTAGCGTAAACCGGCCATCGGCGAGTGAGCCACTGTCAACCGCTCCGCTGATAAATGTGAGCGTGACTTTGGTCCCAGCGCCGGAGTTATTTACGGTGGTGGCGAGGCCGACAGTAGCACCGTCCGACTGACGCGTGAGTTGGAAAGCGGCCGCCGGATTGACCGGAAGCGTCACGAGCTGGTCAAAATTCACTTCAAGCGACGTCACTCGCGAACGCTGCACCGCACCACCGCTGACGATCACCGACGACACTTCTACCGGCGGCAAGCCTGTCCCGGTAAACGCACGAACGTAACCGCGGATACCGGATCGAGTCACTACCGCCGGCGCAATGGCACCTGCCAAGGCAATACCGTATTGGGTCCAGTTTTGTTGGTTTGTCAGTCCGGCCACCGGCGATGCCAGGCTCCGTACGGATCCGTCTGTATTGTAAGTTGTTTGGTATAGCACATAATTCGGATCCTGCTCGAGATAGTAGGCTTGGAAGTTGTCGCCAACGACGCCGTTGTAGTCATACACCCACATTTCATCTCTCTGCACGTAATTAACGACGTCAGGGGTCGGAACCTTAGTGAAAATGTTGTACTTTGGCGAGCCGTAGCTATTGGGGCCGCCGGGCGTGCCGAAGGCAACATTGCGAAGGATCGTCTTGCGAGCGCTTAAGCCGCTGGCCCATGCGGCCGATGTCCAAATCGATGCCACATAAATGTTATAATAGTTCTTAAGAAATGAATCCTCGACGGTCTGAATGCCGTCGCCGGAATCCGCGGCGGGGGCAAACCCCACTTTCATTCCCTCAATATCGGCATGGCGAATCGTGAAGTCTCTTTGATAATAGTCACTTGATGAAACACCTTCGACGCCGCCATTTCCCGCGGCGAGCAGTGAATAATTACCACGGACAACGAGACCATCCAAAACCAGGCGATTGGTCTCGTAGCCAAAGTAACCCTCGGCATGGGCATGCCATACACGCAAATCCTTGACAACGCTTTGTCCCACGTTCCGAGGTGTATGATAATAAGTGCCCAGCCACCAAATGGTCATGCCGGTTGGCATAACGCCGTATGCTTCGTTCCCCTCGAATTGGAGCAACGGCATCGCATTCATGTCAACTGACTGGAATTGTCCGCTGACAGTGGTATAAGCGCCGGGAAAGAGCGGAATTCGCACATTTGGAAGGAATTGCGCAAAGTAGGTGTACCCATAGCTTGTGGCGCCAGAGGACACATTGTTGCGAACGTAGTTGTTAAACCCTCGGAACCACAACCCGACGCCTTCAAAGGCGAAATCGGTCCTGTTGCGATCATCGGCACGTTGCCAATGGTTATTGATGGTATTGTTTTGAGCCAAGGTGCGTACGACAAAATTGTTCTCTATAACGTTGTAGCTCTCCGAGCCACTTTCGCCGACAATACCCGCGCCAGCCCAATTGTACAGCACATTGTCTTTGACTAGGCCGTAGTGGGCGTCGTTGAGGTCAATGCCCCATCGGAACGGCATGGGCAGGATCGGACAGAAAACCGAGTTTCCGGTAAACGTGAACTGATAGCCGTTGGCGGGCGTCGTTGTCGGACCATAAAGATGTAGGAACTGTACGGGATAACGACCAAGTTGATTGGTTCCGGTATGAGTTGCATTGCCGGCACTGTCGAAGGTCGTACTGTCGGGTTGATCGATCCGCGTCCGGCCCAGGCCGCCAAACTGCGCGAATTGAATATTGACATCCGCCCGCTCCGTGTACATCGTATGCCCGCGGGTACCGCCTGCATTCTGTGATTTCACCACGACGTTGCGCGACAAATTGCCGACGTGTGGCTGAAATTCGACCGCACCGCTTTCCAAGTGTACACCGAAGTGATTGAATGCGAGCGGCTGGCTCAAAGTCAGCGTCAGACCATTTGCCGAGACGGAACTGAGAGTCACCATTTCCCATTGACCTACGAAGCCGGCGCCACGTTCAAACCAGTCCAATTGGCGCGTATCGGGCAGCACCACTTTGTCTCCGGCTTTCCATCCGGTCACGGGCTGGGATAACGCAAGCGTCGTCGCTCCGGCGGCAGGCTCGATGGCCAGACGGACAAACGTATCGCTCATCGTAGCGCCACGCATGGCCACTTTGCCCATAGCGATCAGGCCGTTACCGTATTGTGCTGGGTCGGCGACGGTATCGATGGCCACATCCGCGAAGATGACTTCGGCCTTCACGCTGGCCGACACCGGATTGACGGCATTGCCAATTTGCAGCTCTCCGCCGGGCATGACCAGAAGGTTGATGACGGTCAAGCGCGTGTTGACATCCGTCCGGAAAATGAGGCTGCCGCCCGACTGGATCGCGACCGTTTTTACAACGATGCTACTCAAGACGTCGTAGGTCACAATCTTGCCAGCACCGATAGAGACAATGTCGCCTGCAACAGGCACTTGCCCGGTGGACCATGTCGCGAGCGCGGACCAATTGCCGCTAGCGACTGCCGTAGCGGTAGGATTCGCACCAAAATTCGGGATGCGGTCGTTCGACGTGACAATGTAGTTGCCGATCACGACGGGGCCAGGCGAGTTGACCGCAACGGCGACGTTGGACGTGGTGCTGCCGCCGTCCTTGTCGGTTACGCGCAGCGAAGCGGAATATGAGCCGACTGTCGCATAAATGTGGCTGGGAGCGGCGGCGGTGCTGGTCGCTCCGTCGCCAAACGTCCAGAGATAGCCGAAGCCGGCGGCAGTGTCGGCGGCGCTGGGATCAGTGGCCGAACCAGTGAATGCAATGGCCTTGCCCGCAATTCCAGTGTAGCTGCCGCCAGTAATTGGCGAAGGCGCAACGTTTTGTACGGAGATGGTCGTCGTGTAGTTGGAGGCGAGGGTACCTGTGGAGTCTTTGGCGCGCGCGATTACCGGTAATGAATTGGGTCCATCGGCCAGATACGACGCTGGCACGGATGCAGTAGGACTACTCACATCCATGATTTCATACGTACCATCGCCGCCGAAATCGAAGCTATAGGTAAAAACCCCTGTCCCTCCGGTCACCCCGGACAACGTGACTTGCGCTGAGCCGCCCTCGGCGACAGGTCCGGTATTCGTAAGGGTGCCAGGCAAAGTCCGTTGCAGAGACAGGTAATTCAAAGCGAATTGACTGGAATCGGCGCCAGCGTCACTAACTCGGATTGTCAATTGCCCATCGGTGACAGTGGTCTGGAATGGCAACGATACGATCTGGTTAGGCGTCGTCCCTTTTGCGGTACCAACCAGCATTCCTTCCAAATAGACTGACGTGGCATCACTCCAATTTGCCGTATCTCCCAAGTAAATGGTGACTGAATATGTGCCTGTCGGCACATCCACGGCCAATGTCGCGTCTTTGCCCTGTACGAAGTCACGGTTGAGGTCGGTGCCTGTTGGCCTGTCAACCGCCAACAGTCCGGTCGCCGAAAGCCAACCGTAGCCGGCCACAGCATTGTAATTGGTGATGTTTGTGCTTTGCACGTAGCCAGTGGCAACGGGTGATGTGGCTGTGCCGAAATCGACCGATAACGAGGTGTAGCTGGGTACGTCGCGACTTTCGAGTGGTACCAATCGCAATGTCCGGTATGTGCGCCGACTGGAAATACGGCGCTGGCTGTGAAAGAGACTTTTCATCGAATCGCCTCACGTTCCATGTAATTGGCCGAACATCGTCCGGCGCAACGGTTCCCCACCGATAGTCGCCTGACGATCCGCTGCGGGCGGACAATTGGGCGCTCAGTTACGCAGCCGGGTTTTTCCCAGCCATGCTGGACGAGTCTTCGCGAGGGGGGCGGGGTCCGCAGGCACAATTGCCCGGAGTTCGAACACCCGCTGGAACGGACAGCGAGTTACGTTATGCAACCGTTCGTGGTCGCTTGAGGGAGAATGATCGTTGTGATCGTCGAAATCCTACGTCGGGAGTCGAACCGCGTCAAGTAAATCTTTAAGCAAAGCAACGATTGCTGACATTCCGTACATGGGAGCAAAAGTTACCTGAGTATAGGGTGACGCAATTACGAAAGCAATGGGCACCCATATCGGTTACCGGTTTGGCGCTACACTTCGAATCCGAGGATGCATACAAAAGCCCTATTCAGTTCGGAAACCGTCGAAGTTGCTTCGGAACACGTCCCATGAAGGCAATGACGAAGGCTGGTGCCGAGATCGTCGCAACGATTTTCGTGCTGCCGATGTTTGTGTTTTACCGAATGGTCAGTTTGGTTTGCAGTGAAGGTCGCGCGTTTCCCGGTTGTTCGCAGGCGCTATGTTTGTTGCCGGGCACAGTAGGTGTCTATCTTCGTCGTGCCTATTACCGCTTGGTGTTCCGCAAGTGTGGCAACGATTCCTGGATCGGGTTTGGCAGCGTCTTCTCACATCCAAATTGCAATGTTGGGCATAATGTTTATGTGGGCTGTTTTTGCTGTCTAGGCGAAGTGACAGTGGAAGACAACGTATTGATCGGATCCCATGTTTCGATCACCAATGGCGCGGCCCAGCATGGGACCGGACGGCTTGACATCCCGGTGCGCGAGCAGCCAGGTACCTGGCCACACGTCACAATTGGATGTGATACATGGATCGGCGACCGCGCGGTCGTGATGGTTGACGTGGGCCGACACTGTATCGTCGGGGCGGGATCGGTCGTGACGAAGCCGGTGCCGGATTACGCCGTTGTCACTGGCGTCCCGGCATGTGTCGTTCGCTACCGTAATACACCATCGGACGAATCCCGTGACGCGCTCTCGGCCAGCACTCCGGCGCGATGAGTTCAATAACAACTGGACATATTAATGTGTGGCATCGCCGGCGCTTATTACCGTGATCAGGGCTGGAAACCGCCTGCAGAGACTCTGAAAGCGATGGGTGACGCGATTGCCCATCGCGGTCCTGATGCTGAGGGCTTTTGGAGTGAGCCTGGTATTGGTCTGGTTCATCGTCGTTTGTCGATCATCGACCTGGGAGGCGGCGATCAACCAATCGGCAACGAAGACGGGTCAGTTCAGGTGATCCTCAATGGTGAAATATACAACTATAAATCGTTGCGAGCGTCACTGGAAGCACGCGGTCATCGGTTTCGCACTCAAAGCGATACGGAAGTCATTGTGCATCTTTATGAAGACGAGGGCGAACAGCTAGTCGATCGCCTACGCGGCATGTTCGCATTCGCACTTTGGGATCGCACGAATCGAAATCTACTTCTCGCCCGCGATCGTCTGGGCATCAAGCCGCTCTATGTGTATCGCGATGGCGACAAGTTGCTCTTTGCTTCGGAGCTCAAGGGAATTCTCGCCCACTCTGACGTGCCGCGGGACATTGACCCGGTGGCATTGGAAGATTTCTTGGCGTTTGGCTTCGTGCCTGGCCCGCGAGCGATTTTCCGGGGCATCGAGAAACTGCCGCCGGGTCACACGATATTGATCGGGCCGGGCAATTGGCAACAGTCAGCACGGCGATATTGGCGACTTAATCTCGAGTCAGACGATCACCGTACCGTGGAAGAGTGGCAAGAGGCGCTTCGAGCCAAGGTCGATGATGCCGTTCGGGCCCACTTGATTGCGGACGTGCCGGTCGGAGCATTCCTCAGTGGCGGTGTGGACTCCGCCGTGGTCGTCGCGTGCGGTTCCGCGGCAATGCCCGGGCAACTACAGACGTTTTCACTGGGGTTCCATGAGGAATCGTTCAGTGAGTTGACGGCGGCTCGTGAGACTGCCGATTACTTTGGCACGCGTCATGTTGACGACATCGTCACACCCGACGCCGCTCGGTTGCTTGATCAATTGACACATCATTTTGACGAGCCGTTTGCCGACTCATCGGCAATTCCGACGTTTCTTTTGGCACGATTGGCGAGTCGAAGCGTCAAGGTGGCATTGTCCGGAGATGGTGGCGACGAAGCATTCGGCGGTTATGCGCGTTACGCTCATGACTTGCGTGAGTCCGCATGGCGCCGTCGGTTGCCAACGTGGGTGCGCCACGGATTGGGCCCCTTGGCACGTGTTTGGCCCAAGACCGATTGGTTGCCACGGCCACTGCGCGCCAAGACATTCCTGACGAACATGTCGCTGGATGCCGCGCCGGCTTACGCCAACACGCTGCAGACATGCCGGCAACCACTGAGATGCCAGCTCCTGCATCCTCAAATTGTTGCGGCGTGGAACGTTCATCGAAGTGAAGCCTCCGTTTGCACTTCCTATAATACTGCATCGCCCGGCGATTCACTGGCTGGAATGATCGCAGCCGATGTGGCGATGCATTTACCTGACGATTACTTGGTCAAAGTGGACCGGGCCAGCATGGCGCATGGGCTGGAAGTGCGACCACCGTTACTGGATCACGAACTGCTCGAATTGGCCGCCCGCATCCCGTCACGTTGGAAGGTTCATCGCGGCGAGACCAAGTGGCTTTTCAAACGGGCGTTCCGCGACCGACTAGCAAGTGGGGCAACTCGCCGTCCGAAGCGGGGATTTGAGGTTCCAATTGATGCATGGCTGCGCGGCCCCCTTCGCGGCATGTTCGAGGCCGGCGTACTCGCTCCGGGGTCGCGAATCGCGGATGTTGTTAGTCAAGAGGTCGCACGTTCACTTTTTCGCTCGCATCTGGCGGGCGTCGGCCGGCATGGCAATGTACTTTGGAGCTTACTGGTGTTAGCAAGATGGTGCGACCGTTATCTACCGACAGCGTAAACTGGCAGGAAAATAACTCACTTTGATTCGCGAAGTGATCGGGTATCGGGCTTCCATTTTCCCGGACTTTTCGCATTGACCTGCACTATCGACAAATGTGTGATGCCGGCACCTGGCTTGGGCTGGATTTTCGCCTCTGGACGACAGTTGTGGCATCCAATATGCAAAGCAAGGAAGTGTTAACGCACCCCGGAGCGTCATCATGCGCCGTTTTGTACTACCGATCCTATTGCTGATTTTGGCGTCGCCAGACGTCCCGGCGAGCTTCATAGTTCGCCTGGATGGCCAGGGTGTCGGAACGGTTGGTACGGTGATTTATGACGATGGATTGGGACATCGTGGCAGCGCTCACACGTTCATCGGCCAGTTGCATATGACGTTTGATTTGGGTGGGGTAAACCACGCATTCAACACGTTTTCCATTGACCTGTTTCATCGCCAAGTTAACGGACAAAGGTATCAGGTCAACATTCGTGACTTGGGAAAACCACCAACTTTTTCCGACTGGATGTACGGCAGTGAAATGGCATTTCTGTACGGCAAGTATGGAGCGGCCAACCTCGATAACAGCATTGATGCAGCGGCTTTGCAGCTCGCGATATGGAAACTGTCGCTCGGTTCCACCGGTACACTATTGATGCCCGGCATGAGCCAAAGCATTGTATCTCGTCAGCAAGCATTTCTAACCGAAGCGGCGCTTTACCCGAAATACCTCGCCACTGGCCGATGGTTGGATGCGTCGCCAGCAGGCAATCATTTTGGTCGCGGACAAAGCGTTATCCTCGAGGCCAACGGCGTATTGCCTCCGATGGAAGCGCCGGCACCGGGCGGCCTGGCGCTTGCCGGTTCGGGTGCTGCATTCGGGATCATTGGTCTTTTTCGGCGCTTCCGGTTAACCGGCCGAGCGATAAACTGGCGTAACAATTTAGCTCGACGTGCGCAATAGGCCCCTGACTATTGAAGTGACCATGCGCTGTAAGCCTTCGCGTACACATCGTAAATGTTCTGTTTTGATTTATTGCTAGTTCGGCCAAAGGTTTATCGTTATTTCATGACGGGCTACCTAATTTCTATCGCGGGAGCCAAAATCTCCGGTCGGCGAGTACATTAAGTGATTTTTCCGGCGGTTGGCGATCCGAGTTGGCACAAAGCTTGCTTTTTAGAAGTTCATGCGGCAATCGATATCTCTGGTCGAGGCTGCTGACCGATCTCGAAGTATTTAGTGCGGCTTTTGAGCGAATGACATGCGTTCGTTCCGCCAATAGTGTTCGGGTTGGTAACCCACGATGACGGAGTGCGCGCCGGCCAATGTTGTTAAGTTAGGTTTCACTAAACATTGAGCCACATTTCCGGTGACAATCGTCGGAGTAGCTTGGCGATCGGCATTCGTTTCAGGGACAATTTCAGATGCCAGGCGTTTTCGGTCTTGCTTGCTCAACACCAACTGACGATGTGTCCGCGCGCCTTGCGGCCATGGCCGACGAAATGCGTCATCACGACTGGTATCGCGAAACCCAGCATTCCGACGAGGGAGGGCGTTTTGCATTCGGACGGATAACCATTGGCCGTGTTAATTCAGCCGAACAGCCGGCTTCCAACGAGACTGCTTCGCTACTGGCCATGATGGAAGGCGAGGTCTACGACTACGACGCTCAGCGACGAACACTCGAGGGCTTAGGGCATCGTTTCTCGTCCGCTAGTCACGCTGAATTGCTGTTGCATGGTTTTGAACAATTTGGAGCGGCGTTTTTTCGTGACTTGCACGGGAAGTTCGCAGCGGTAATCTGGGACACGGCATCCAGCAAGCTGCACTTGGTCAACGACCGATTCGGCATGAAGCCGATGCACTATGCACATAGCTCGGGCCGACTCATTTTCGCGTCGGAGATCAAGGCGCTGTTGACCGATGGTACGATTGAGCAAGGCACGAACCTGCGCGGCATTGCTCAGTTCTTTACCTTTGGTCAGCTCCTCGGCGAAGACACGCTGGCCGAAGGTGTTCGACTTCTGCCTGCCGCGGGTTGGCTGACCTACGACGCAGATGCCGACCGTGTGACGCTGAACCGCTACTGGCGGTTGAATGGACAGTTTGCGACAGGTCGTAGTACTGCCGAAACTCTTGATCGTATCGAAAGTGCATTTACTGCCAGCGTTAAACGCATGACACTTGGCACGGAAGGCCTTGGCCTGTCGCTGTCTGGCGGCTTGGATGCACGGACGATTTTGGGAGTCATGGGCCGGGATACACCGGTGACGACGCTGAGTCTAGGCATGGCCGGTAGCATGGACCACCGAAGCGCGGCGGCCATGTCGGGACTTTTAGGCCATCAGCATCGGCAAGTTGTTCTTGGGGAGGAGTTTCTCTCCAACTACGAAACGCACCTGCGGAATATGGTGCGACTGACTGATGGGCAGTATTTGTGCCAGTGCATCGTCATGCCGACGTTGCCGATCTACGGCGAGATGGGTGTGCGCGTCCTTCTCCGCGGTCATGTCGGCGAACTGATGCACATGACCAAGGCGTACAATTTCTCGCTTGATCGCGATGCCCTCGCCTTACGCACCGATGACGAGTTGTTCGCCTGGCTTTGGCGGCATTTGCAGTCGTTTCTGCTGGAGGGCACAGGTGGTCGGCTCTTCGCGGCCCGACATCGCGAATCGATCGAAGGCCTAGCCCGTGACTCGTTGCGTGATTGTCTGAAGGAAACCGAAGGGACCGGGCCAACGCCACACCGGATTTGGCAACTGTTCTTCGAGCAGCGGTCGCGGCGAGAAACAGCGCTTTCGCTGGCCGAGTTCGATTCCGTTGTCGAAACCCGGTTGCCCTACCTAGACAACGAACTCATCGACGAGTTATTTGCTGCTCCCCCAGAGCTAAAATTGGGCGACGCGATCCAAACTCAAATTCTTCGTCGCCATCAGCCCGAGTTCCTGAATGTAGCAAATGTCAACACCGGAACTCGAGTCGGAGCCAGTCGAATGGCGAAATTCGCTGCCAAGGCCCGGCTCAAAATACTCGCCAAGCTGGGTGTGCCCGGCTATCAGCCATACGAACGACTTGGACTTTGGCTGCGGCGGGAACTTCGTCCGCTGGTACGGCAACTCCTGCTGAGCGAACGTTGCCTGGATCGCGGTTTCTTTGATCCGGAGGCGGTACGTTCCGCCGTTGACGATCACCTGAGCAACAAAAAGAACCACACGTATCTCTTGCTGGCCCTGATGATATTCGAGACATCGCAACAGGAATTCGCGGATAAGGCAGGCTTCGCGGAACACGCCGCCCTTGCCGTTTGATCATTGCCAAGGTGATTCATTGCGCATCTTGTTTCTCGCTCAGCGCGTCCCCTTTCCGCCTAACCGCGGGGACAAAATACCGACGTATCATTACGTTCGGCACCTGGCTAAACACCATGAAGTGACGGTCGCGTGCTTGGCCGATGGTCCCGACGAGTTCGCCAATGCTGAAGGTTTGCGTCGAATAGTCCACGCCGTGGACGCGATACCACTGTCGAAAGCGCGGGCACGAATTCGAGCGCTCTCCGCGTTGGCCGGTCGTCGCCCACTGACTGTCGCTTACTTCGATGAGCCGGCACTTCGCCGATGCGTGCGAGAACGTGTCGCGTCCGGACGAATCGACGCGGTTGTGGTCTTCAGTTCGGGTGTCGCGCAATTCGTCGAGGAATTTGCTGATCTACCGCGCATCATTCAGTTTGCCGATCTGGATTCGCAAAAATGGCGATTGTATTCGGCCGCGACGATGCCACCTCGAAAATGGGTGTATGCGATTGAGGCCAAGCGACTCCTCGACTACGAACGCCATATTGCCATGACGTTTTCGCAATCGCTGGTATGTTCGCCGCGTGAGAGTGAAGACTTTCAGCGTCTCATACCGGATGGCCGGATTGAGTGCCTGGCCAACGGCGTTGATCTGGACTACTTCCAACTAACGCCGGCCGCAACCAAGCGACCTGATTCACTCGTGTTTACCGGCGTCATGAACTATCGGCCCAATGTTGATGGCGTCACTTGGTTCTGCCGCGAAGTATTCCCATTGATCAAAGCGCAAGTGCCGGGGACTTCATTTACTATCTGCGGGGCATCGCCGGATCGGTCGATTCGTCAATTGGCACAGAACCCGGGCATCACTGTGACGGGAGCCGTACCGGATGTGCGGCCCTTTCTTGCCAGATCGACGGTCGCAGTCGTGCCGCTTCGGATTGCCCGCGGCATCCAGAACAAGCTCCTTGAGGCAATGGCGATGGGACTTCCCGCCGTGGCGACTACTGCGGCATGGTCCGGCATTGAAGCTAAGATCGGCCGTGATTTACTGGTCGCCGATGAGCCGGCAGCGTTTGCGTCTCAGGTCGTGCGACTGCTTTTAGACAAGAAATTGCGCGACGAAATCGGGCGAGCGGCCAGAACTGCCGTTGAAACGCATTATCGATGGGATCACAAGCTGCATCGGTTGGATGAGATTCTCAACGAGTGTACGGCGACTTTCGCCCGGCCTGTCAGCAAGGTCAACGCGAAAACTCCCGTAACTGTATGAACACCATTGGGAGCAACAAGCCGGCCAAAACGGAGTTGTCTTCAACCACCATTGGTTTATCCGGATGGGGCACCAGACGAGTACTGAAAGCGAATTCTATTGGCCGCTCATTTAGGCCGAGTTTCGCTGGCAACTGCACGACGGCAGCAACTCACTGTCGGTCCGGCCCGTGAACCAGTTGGGAATCCGTGGCGTGGAAAGCTCCATGAGCCTGTCTCGCGAATCGAGATGATTGCCTGTTCTTCGGAACCGTCACTAAGATCAGCTAATATCAAGGTCAACGCAACAATTGGTAGCGAAACTTGTAAGCCGGTGACGGTGTGTCAACTGTTGCACAGCCTCAACGTCGGTGGAGCCGAAATACTGGCTGGCCGATTGGTTCACAGATTGGCAGATCGTTTTCGGTTTGTGTTTGCCTGTCTAGACAGCATCGGCTCGCTGGGATGCCAATTACAGGCTGAAGGATTTACTGTTCACCTCGTTGGCCGGCAACCTGGCTTCGATTGGCGTTGCCCATTGCGGCTGGCGCGCATTCTTCGTGAAGAACAGGTGGATGTGGTGCATGCCCACCAGTACACGCCGTTCTTTTACAGTCTCGCGGCACGATTGCGCGGCCCAAGACTTCCGATTGTCTTTACCGAACATGGCCGGCATCAGCCCGACCATCCACGACGAAAACGCATTGTAGCCAATCGCCTGTTGATTTCGAAATGTGATCGCTTGTTTGGTGTTGGTGAAGCGGTGCGGCAGGCACTCATCGCCAACGAAGGACTTCCCGCAAGCCGTGTCAAGGTAATCTACAACGGCATTGACTTCGAGACTTACGCGTCCGGCGATCGAATCGCGGCCCGGCGGACGCTGAACGCGGGACCGGATGACTTCATCCTCATGCAGGTGGCCAGGTTGGATTATCTTAAGGATCATGTCACTGCCGTTCGCGCGATTGCCCGCATCGCCGGGCAACATCCGCAAGCGCGGCTCGTGTTGATCGGCGATGGTCCGGAACGTGAGTTGATAGATGCAACTGCCCGTGAACTTGGCGTTGTTGATCGAGTACAAATGCTCGGCACACGCCGCGATGTCGCGGCGTTGCTCCCCGGTGCCGACGTGTTTCTCCTAACCAGCATCAGCGAAGGCATTCCCTTGACGCCGCTTGAAGCAATGGCGGCTTCAATACCGGTCGTCGCAACGGATGTCGGAGGGATGCGCGAAGTTGTAATCGAGGAAGAGACTGGCCTGTTGGCACCGGCGCGCGACGATGCGTGTCTGGCCCAGCACGTGTTGCGGTTGGCGACCAATCCAGAGTTGCGCCGGCAAATGGGATTGGCTGGACGAGCGCGGGCCATGCGACTCTTCGATGAATCGCGAATGTGTGCTGATTACGGCCGGCATTACGAGGAAATGGCACGTGTCTGAGGGCCTTGATTGGTACCAAGGACATCGTTGCGGGAAAGCCGTGCCGAATTAGCGTGTTGATACCACACCACATAGTGCGGGATTCTCGCCGTCGGGCCGGCCATGCAGTTGTGCTGGAAACTCGGGTCGTGACCGGCAGCGGCGGTGGTCCGGACAAGACCATCCTTAATTCGCCCCGGCATCTTTGGTCTGCTGGTTATGAAACGATATGTGCCTATATGCATCCGCCAGCCGATCCCGGCTTTGACGAACTGAGGCGTAAAGCGGTCGCCTGCAGCGCGCCATTGATCTCGATTCCCGATCGTGGTGCCTGGGACTGGCAAGTGGCGACAAATCTCTTGCAAGTCTGTCGTCGAGAACGGGTGGCGATTTGGCACGGGCACGATTACAAGAGCAACGCGCTGGGTCTGCTGCTGCGGCGCTTCTGGCCGATGCGACTAGTAACCACAGTGCATGGGTGGGTCAAGCAAACGTGCCGCACACCGCTGTATTACAAGATCGACAAACTGTGCTTGCCGCGTTTTGATGCTGTGCTGTGCGTTTCCGATGATTTGCGCGACCATTGTGTGGCCCGAGGCGTGCCTGCTGATCGCTGCAGCCTGATTGAAAATGGCATCGACACAGTTGAGTACTCACGCCCCGAGAGTTCCGCGAAGAATCGCGCCGCCAACGTGCGTAGCCGATTCGTCATTGGCGCAGTTGGCAGGCTGTCGGAAGAAAAAGGCTTCGACATCCTGATCCGTTCCGTTCATCGATTGGTCCAAGACGGCGTCAACGTCGAACTGCGAATTGCAGGCGATGGTGATGCGAAATCGGGTTTGCAACGGCTCATTACCGAACTCGGCGTTTCCGATCGTGTGCAACTCGTCGGTCACGTTGCCGATACACGCGGTTTTTACGATGCAATTGATGTGTTTGCCCTGAGCAGTCGCCGTGAAGGTCTTCCGAATGTAGTGTTAGAAGCCCTGGCCATGGAAGTGCCGGTGGTAGCCACGCGCGTGAATGGCGTACCCCGTCTGATTCGCGATGGTGCGACAGGGATTTTGGTCGAACCGGACTCGGTGGATGCACTCGCCGGTGGCTTAACGAGGATATTGGACGATCAGGATTTGCGTGGCAATATGGCCGCGGCCGGTCGTCGCGAAGTCGAATCGAACTACAGCTTTACGGCCAGGATGGAGAAAGTCCGGGCAGTCTACGACCGGTTGTTGAGCCGGGTATGAACGCGAATCGTCAATCAACGAAGGAAGGTTCTATGCGTTGTCTTGTCACTGGTGCCGCCGGCTTTATCGGCTCCCATTTGTGCGAATACCTGCTCCGCCACGGTCACGATGTTAGTGGCCTTGATGCCATGATCCCCTATTACTCTCCGAGCATCAAGGATCGCAACCTTGAGGATGCAAAAGCCGATTCGCGCTTTCGCTTCCATCGGCTTGATCTCCGGCACGACTCGCTCGACGCGGCGGTTGCCAACGCGGATGTCGTCTTTCATTTGGCCGGCATGCCGGGCCTCAATCAAAGCTGGGTCGACTTCGACGGCTACATGACTTGCAATGTCCAGGCGACGCAACGATTGCTGGAAGCCGTGCATCGCGTCGGCGACGCGCGACTGGTTTACGCATCCACGTCATCGGTTTATGGCCGGCAGGCTTGTGGCGACGAGTCTATGCCCACGCGCCCAATTTCTCCGTACGGTGTGACCAAACTGGCGGGCGAGAAATTGTGCCTTGCGTATGCCGAGACCTTTGGCATGCACGTGGCCATCTTGCGTTACTTCTCCGTTTATGGTCCACGGCAACGACCCGACATGGGGTACTTCAATTTTATCCAGGCATTGATCAATGATCAGCCCATCACGGTGTATGGCGATGGCCAGCAAGTGCGCGGCAACACCTTCGTGTCCGATTGTGTTCATGCCACGGTACTGGCCGTCAAGGCGACGAGCGGCGAGGTGTTCAACGTGGGTGGCGGCGAAACGGCTTCCGTATGGGACATTCTGAATAAACTGGAGATGCTCACAGGCCGCACGGCCCGCATCGTTCGCAAGCCGGCCCGACCCGGCGACCAGCGACAAACCCAGGCAGTAACGGGAAAGATCGCCTCCCTTCTCGGCTGGAACCCCAAAACGCCACTCGATGAGGGACTTGCGCGACAACTGGCCTGGCAGGAATTTGAATTGGGTGACCGGTACCCGATGGAGTCCTTAGTTGGCGATTCCGAGCCAGCGCTGGCAGCTGTCGGTTGAACCTGCTGCCTTAGTACTTTCTAAATACTTCTCAACACATCACCATGACAGCACTACAAACCATATCGCCGCTGACGGCACATCCGCTGGCGGTGCGCGTGCATTCGGGCAAAGCACTCGCGGAAAGGTTATCCGCGCTTGACGACTATGTATTGATCGGCCAACGTGTTCCCGTCAGCCGGCGCCCTGCTTGGTTATTCGTATTGCAACAGGCGATGGGCCATACCCCTTACGCGATCGAAGCCCATCGCGGCGACCGTACAGTGGGTGTCGTGTTTCTGGCTTATGTTCAAAGTTGGCTGTTTGGCCGCTACTTGGTGAGTCTTCCCTACCTTAACTCCGGCGGCATTCTCGCGTCGGATAGCGCGACCGAAGCGAGTTTAGTCAGTCGAGCTGTTGCGCTCGCCGATGAATTGGGCGTGCAGTATCTGGAGCTTCGGCATGAATGGCCGCAGGACTTTCCGGCACTCGGTCATCGCCGTGAAGACAAAGTCCACATGCGACTTGAATTGCCCACAACTGGCGCAGCCCTGTGGGAACAGATGCCGGCAAAAGTCCGCAACCAGGTGCGAAAGGGCCAGAAACACGGCTTTCAAGTTCAATGGGGTGGTGCCGACCTACTGGACGAGTTCTACAGCGTGTTCAGCCGAAACATGCGTGACTTGGGAACGCCAACATACAGTCGTTCGCTGTTTGCCGAAGCTCTGAAGTGGTTTCCGGATGGCGCCGAGCTGTGCGTACTGCGGGACGGACAGCGACCTGTCGCAGGCGCGTTGTTGCTGCACGGCCACGGAGCCGCGGAAGTGCCAAGCGCCAGTTCTCTGCGTGAGTACAATCCATCGTGTGCTAACATGTTGCTGTACTGGCATTTGTTGGAGCGCTCTGCCGAGCGGCGGCAAGAGTTATTCGATTTCGGCCGATCCAGTGAGGGAAGCTCGACCTACCGATTCAAGAAACAATGGGGTGCCAGCCCCGCTCCCGCGTGCTGGCAGTATTACGTGCGCTCTGGCTCGGTGGGGCAACTCAGGCCCGATAACCCTAAGTACAGAAAGTTGATCGCAATCTGGCAGCACTTACCACTCAGCCTCACCCGGCTGCTAGGCCCATTGATTGTTCGAGGAATCCCATAGCGAGTGGCTTTGCAACGAAACTACGGCCGAGGTGAAATTTGAACTCAATGTTGATTCCGACCGAGAGGGGGTGCCCTTTGCAGAACAAACAAATGGATCGGAACGATTTTTTCTCATAAACACAACACATTTCTGCCATTCAAGTTGCAGCAAAAAATGTCCACTGGGCCGGTTCTGACCCGGTCGGAACAAACGCAAGTTAGTAGATGCGTGACACGGCAAGAATTTGCCCGCCCACTTAGAAGTCGTTTCGTTGCAAAACCTAGCGAGTGGAATTCTTGGCGCTTTAGGCAGATACTGAGGCGTCGATTCAACTGTAAACCTTGTTTTACATCTTGTGCAAATGGCGCTTTGCCACTGAATTGTCTACTTAGGCAATATGAATGTTCTGAGCTATGATCCGCGAAGTAGTTCCGATTCACTATTTGCCAGAAACCCTTGCGGAATATTGAATTGCGAGAATTCTCATCCGGATTGTCCGGCATGGCGACGGTCTGGCCCAATGTTTGCGAAGGGGGCACCGACTCTCAATTGTCATCGGACCGTTTTTGCCAACACTTATGCGTCGTCAAGTCGCCGCATGTGGGCAGCCGTAGTGCCGATTTTACAGACATCGGAGGCCTTGCTGATGCCCCTGTTGGACTTGGAAACGTTCATTCAACCTGACGGTTTGTTGACAACTCCCATACTCGACTCCGATTTGGGAAGTTGGTGGGTGCTTCA
>JANLTA010000174.1:0-1535 GCA_031362705.1 Gemmataceae bacterium
ACACACTGAATTACGAACTTCCTTAAGGAAATCGCTCGTAACATCTAGCTCGGGTATTCCAATGTGACGAATAACGGCACGAAAATACCAGTTCATCCATGATCGTTGCGGGTCACCGCTGATTCGGTAGACCGGATGCCGGAAATCTGGCGAGGTGAGCCCTACCAGATTAAGAAACCGCATTTGGCGGAAATGCTCGGCCAAGAATCGGTACTCGATGGATCGCTGCTGCCAGCGACCTGTTTTTGCGAACGAAAAGTTACCAATCATGGCGCTAATAACCAAGAATTCCACGATCGACCATAGCAGCTCGCGGTGGCTGTCCGCATATGAAAGAAGTGCGCATGTTACCGCAATTGCGCCAAGTAGATAGTTCCAGATGAAGAACCCGCGGTAAAAGATGGCATAATTGACTGCGTGTCGCTGCGCATTGACGTAGTTCGCTTCATACAAAAGCGCGTCCGTGCCCACCCCAGGAATTGGGGGCTCGAAGCGTTGCTCTTGTCGCCAAAACCCACGTTGAAAATGCGCGACGTGCGACATTATGCGTGCGCGGAAATCCGGTCGAAATGGAAACGAGGCGATGATCAGCAGCAGCCATGGAGTTCGATAAATGAGGTGTCCAATTATTGGACTTTGCTGCTCGCCAAGATAATCGGCAATGGGATTGCAGTTCCGCACGGCTTTGTCACCATTCGCGGCGAGTACAGGTGGCCGGAGCAAGGTTGATACAGCGTCAGCAACCTCGCTTAGGGTTTGAGTGTCATCTGTCACGCTGAGGCGTTGCATCTCCTTTTGGGGCTGAGTGAGCAAGCCATGAGTCCGGAAGCCCACTTCGTTTGGTCTCCCTGGGTCAAACCACACAGAAGGAATGCGGGCAGCGAAAGCTTCATTGTCCATTTGCGCTGTCCCCCCTCGACCAGCCTTTCGGTCTGGGTCGAGGACAACAATGAGCAAGTCACTTTGTTGAAGGACAACGCGACCGGCGGCCTCGTAACAACTGGCGCGGTCGTCGATTCCTTCAAGATCGCTGTTCAGCACGCAGACTCGGTTTGCAGACGCCAGCAAATCCCTGAATCTGGCAACAGCCGTCACATCAGGCGATTTATCCTCGTGGTGAAAGTCCATTTCGTATTCATTTGCGTGAAATGGCAAGACTACGTCTAATTCGAACGACTCTGGGCTCTCGTTTTGCAGCCGCCGTGTCTGCTCCGCAGCGATGGAGTCTGAACCAGCAGCTAGCTGCGAAATGAGGCGAGTGATCGGCGCGTCTTGGAGATAAACGCGGTTGTCCTCCGCGTGAACAAGTCCAGCACCAGAGCGCGCCGAGCGAAGCACAATGGCCACAACTCTGGCGAGCGATTCAAATTGGGGCTCTGTTAGATGGCGGTGCCCCGTCACTCCAATGCGGACGACTATACGCGGGATAGTAGGGACCCCGGCCTGATTGTGGACATCACTTGCACTCATGACAAGTCACCTGCGAAATCTGCAGGACCAAAACAAACCGAGGCCGAGGATTGCGTCTGGCGAAT
>JANLTA010000180.1:0-4064 GCA_031362705.1 Gemmataceae bacterium
GCGCGGCATCAGGGCGACCGGATTAATGACGTGTTGATCCCGAAGAATACACAATTGCCGGCCGGCGGAACACGGGTCTATCGCACTACTCGCGATGATCAGGAAAAGGTGCGGGTCAAGATTATGCAAGGTGACGCGCGACAAGCGGCCGCCTGCATCGCCGTCGGTGAATGCTGGATCGAGGACTTGCCCGCAGGATTGCCGGCCGGTTCACCGGTGGAGGTCACGTGCGGTTGCGGAGACAATGGCCTGATCGAAGTGACCGCCCGTGACATCGCCAGCGGTAAGACTGTCCGTGCCGAGCTTCATCGGGAAGGTGGCCTGTCCGACGAAGATATTCAGCGCGAACGCCAATGGCTGGAATCCATGACGATTCTTTAGGTCGTGGTCACTTTGCTGCCAAATCCACGCAGACAATCTCACTATCGTTACGTGCAAAACAACACTTGCCCGCGTAAGCGGGGTGCGACCAGACCACGGGATGAAAGGCCATGTTGTTGTCAGCTTCCAGGATTTTCATGCGGCCAAGCTCGTCGTAACCGGATGGCGACAACTTTGCCAGGATCAGTTCGCCGTGCTCATTGAATAGCCAATCGCGGCCACCCTGCGGAGTGATGAAAGCGTTGCCCCAGCGGTCGTCTTTGCCAATCTTGGCATCCGGCGCGTTGGCAGGGCGGCTTGCTTTCATTGATTCCCACACGCGCTCGCCAGTGTCCAACTTAAGGCAGCGCAGTTGGCCATAACTGCACACGCCGTAGATGTGTCCATCACGAATGATCGGTGTCGGCATGATGCTGTGAAGTTTATCGGTCTTGTCCGCTTGTTCACTCTTACTTGATCCCTTCCAGACGACGGTCGCGGCAGGAGAAACCGCGTTGAGTCTGAGCAACATCGGTCCGTTGTAAAATGAGGTCACGAAGAGTTTATCTCCATCAAGTCGCGGCATCGGGATGGCCAGCGCGGACTGGTGCAATTTGAACGGTTGCGACCAGAGCACCTTGCCCGTTTCAGGGTCCAGGCCGTTGATGGCTTCGGGATGCCAGATGATGAGTTGTCGACGTTCGCCGATTTGGTAAATGACGGGCGGGCAGTAGCCGACTGCACTCGTTTCCATCGACCGCCAAAGTTCCTTGCCCGTGTCTTTGTGGAACGCGACGACGGCCGCATCGCCGCCGACCAGACAGATCAACCGGTCGCCATCAAGTAAGGGGTGAGCGGCAAAGCCCCAGATTTGCACCGCCGCATCATATTCCTTGACGAGATCTTTGTCCCATATCAGGCTGCCGGACGTGGCATCGATGCAACACTGCCGACCCATCGCACCTAGCGTGTAGACTTTACCACCCGCAACGAGTGGCGTACAGCGTGGTCCTGAGGCATAGCTGAGTTTGTATTCCGAGTCGTAGTCGTAAGACCAATCAATCTTGCCTGAGACGATATCAATTCGATGCACTCGTTCTTTGCCCGATACCACCGCGAGACTGAATGCACTCATAGGGTTCTTGGCATTTTCAGCGAGAATGCGATCGTGCATGTAGACTTTGCCATGGGCGATTGCCGGACCGGCGTAGCCCGCACCTATTTTGGTCCGCCATCGGTATTTCGGTTGGGAAGGCATCTTTTCTACGATGCCGCTTTCACGCCAGACGCCATCGCGCTGCGAGCCCATCCATTGCGGCCAATCGTCGGCATGAACTGTGCTGGAAAGTAACACGACACCAATTACAAACGCTGCCATCAACATACGCATTGCGGAAACCTCATCGGATCACGTCGCAGTTGCCTCTCCTTCGTTGTAGAAGAGTTCGACCGGTCCGTTAATGATCTCGATGACGTAAACAACTTCTGGCCATTCCGGATCGCGAACTATTAACACCGTACACACGCTATTGTCAGCAACCCGGCCATCATGAAGTGCGGGCAAATCTTTGACCTGTTTCGCATATACCACGGCAACAGTGGCGATGGCGTTTTGCCGCACAAATGTCAACACTGGGGCGCTGACTCCGTGAAATGCACGGCGTTCGCAGCCGACGAGATACTTGGCGTGCATCCGCGGCGGAAAACTGAAGTGACTGTCTTTCTTACGCAACCACTCCTCGACGCCATCGCGATTGCCCACAAGATCATAAGCATCGGACGCAATAGTCTCGACATTCAATTGCGCAGACGGGATCAGGCACCAGATGGCGGCCGCAACGGCTAAGGCGGCTCCGACCTTGGCTGAAGTACGCAGTCGCCAGGCTCCGCGCTCGCGGCGCAGTCGAATATCAAGTCTTGCACGCCCATCATGTGGTACGTTGACAGCCTGCATCGCGCTGGCAAGCCGGTCATCCCAATCGCGGTCTTTGCGGCCGCGAGCCTGGCAAGCGGGGCAATCAGCGATGTGCGTTTCCAGCGCAGCCACGTCGGCCGCGTCCAACTCCGTCGTGCCGGGTCGTGCAAAGATCAAAAGTTGCCGGGCCAGTTCACAATCCACTATGCCCTCCAGTCGCATTCGCGAGCCGTTGTTCCAGACTTTCCCGCAAGCACACCTTTGCCCGTGCTAACCGTGACATCACTGTGCCGATGGGTACATGCATTTGATCGGCAATGTCGCGATAACTAAACTCTTCGAAGTAAAAAAGGATGAGCGGTGTGCGAAACGCTTCGGGCAGCGAGTCCAATACCGCTTGCAGTGCAGCGGGGTCAACATCGAACGCCGGCGAATCTTCCCCGACATCGGGCAACTCGGCCGCAGCTTCAAGCGAAACCTGCCTGGCCGTCCGTTCATCACGCAGGCCGCGAAGGAAACAGTTGCGCAGGATGGCGAAAAGCCATGGTTTGGGCCGCTCGGCATCGCGCAATTGCCGCCACTGCATCTGAGCGCGGCAAAACGTCTCCTGGGTCAAGTCTTCGGCACGATCCGCCTGGCCGCTGAGCCGGTAGGCATAGCGATACAGCGGTTCATAAAACTCGTCGACGAGTTTCCGGACACGCCGAGGGTTGGCCGGCCAAACCATCCTGCCTCCCGTTAAGGACGACTCACACGCACTCATTTTATTCCCCGGCGTCGGCAAAGTGTGACTAACTCGACGCTTCCATCCATTATTCGCCGCCCGCAACGGATTTTTTTGGCGAATCGCTGGAATAAACCACTCGCATTCGTATCTAGGTGGGTAGAAATCGGGCGATGCCAACTTCCGCGCCGGCTTCCAACCCTCATCAAGGACTTGTGACATGAAGAAGTTCGTAACACTCGGTTTAACTTTCGGTTTGCTCAGCGTCCTGGGTTGCGGCGATCCACCGAAGACTCCCGTGAAGAAAGACGACAAGAAGCCGGCCCTCACCACACCGGCGCCGGACGACAAAAAGGTTGATGACAAGAACGCAGACGAAAAGAAAGCTGGCGCGCCAACAGGTGAAAAGGAAGCGAAAAAAGATCACTAGTGAGAACTATGAGACACGCTTCCGCCGGGGTTGGCGGGAGCACGGGCTCCCTAACTACTTCGAGAGGAACTTAACCGTGAAAAAGCTATTCTCAGTCGCGCTTTTGGGCGCGTTCCTGGCCGCGGCGAACATCGGTTGCGGCGACACCAAGCCTACGCCTGCGAAGGTTGATCCGGCAAAGACTGAAGGACCGTCCGGCCGCGTGCCACCGCAGAAACCGTAATTATGCTACGACGGTTCGGTCGCCATTGGTGGCGGGAACCCTAACTTCTGTTATTTGCCTGAAAGGATCACGACGTGAAGAAGCTATTTTCAGTCGCGCTTGTGGGCGCATTCCTGGTAGCGACAAATATCGGCTGCAGCGACAGCAAGCCTGCTGCGAAGCCGGCCGACACGAAACCGGCTGTAGACAAACCGGTCGGCGACAAGCAGGGCAGCGGCACGGGCGAGCGCCAGAATCCCAAGGGCTAAGACGGCGCTTGCTAGTTTTGTAATATGGAAGTGGTGTATCTGCGTTAGTCGCACGGCACCTAACCAAATGAATCACGCCGGTCGAGATCGACCGGCGTGTTCTATTTTTCGAGGCTGACATGCGGTTCGTTCTACTATTATTGATAATAGCGGCTGTGGGTTGC
>JANLTA010000182.1:0-5904 GCA_031362705.1 Gemmataceae bacterium
CCGACTCCACGCCGACGTGGATCTTCACCGATGCGCTCTCGAACCAAGCTCCGCCACGTTTCGCGAGGGCCGGCGGCTTGGGCAACTCAAGGAGAATCCTTTTCACCTGGTCGAGGTCATCATCGTCCACACCCTCGCGGCGGCGATAGCGGCGTTCCAAGTTGTCGAGAATGGTTTCCCAAATGGCGCGGGTCGGGTGCACACGTTTGGATTCACCCCGCCGATGCGTGCGCACCCGAATCTTCCACATGCCACCGAACCGCTCGGCTTTGTAGTAAAGCCGGCCGCCGGTCGCCTCGTCATTCTCGGTCCATTGAATGTCCATCTATTTCAGTTCTTCTCACTGGCTCGCAGCGACTGCACCCAGTTTTTCAGTACGTCAGGGAGTGGCATCTGCCAACTCAGGCGCTCGTTGGTCACCGGATGTTCGAACCCCAACTCGGCGGCATGCAGGGCCAGTCGCGGCGCACTACTGTCTGGCACAATCCGCGTGCCATCCGGCTTCATCATGTACACCGGGTCGCCACATACCGGATGGCCTAACTCCGATAAGTGGATGCGGATTTGATGCGTGCGCCCCGTTTCCAGGCGACAACGCAGCAGCGTGTGTAGCGGCAACTCTTCCACCAACTCGACGTGCGTCACTGCGAGCTTGCCGCGACCTTCGTGACCCGAACTGCCACGCCGGCCATCGCCGCGATCGGGGATAAGCCACGTGCGAATGGTCACCGAACCCATGCGACCCGGCACGACGGCTAAGTAATGGCGAGTGACAGTATGGCGGAAGAACTGGCGACCAAGCTCGCGCTCCGCCACGGCGGAACGGGCAAAGACCACCAAGCCGCTGGTGAGTTTATCGAGCCGATGCACTTTGCGAAGCCGCGCCAAACTGTGTAGCGGCTGGCCCAGGTGTGCCGCAATTTGCCGATGCAGGCGATCATCCAATGTGGGATTGGCATCGCGGCGTCGCTGTGTCCATTCCATCTCCAATGGATGCCGGACCGTACTGATTCCAGGTGGCTTTTCGACGACCACGACATGCGCATCAAAGTGCCGCACTACCAAGTCCGTCGTGAACGCCGCCGGCAGTTTCGCAGGCCGGTCGTTCAGACTAATGATTTCGCCGGTGCGCACCCGTCGTGCCGGGTCCATGCACAACTCGCCGTTAATCTGCACGCGCCGCGTTTCAATCAACCGACGCGCCTGCGACCAGGAAAACCCGGAACGCACATGACGCACCATCGCGGCAATCGTCTGGCCGCGGTGCGATTCCTCCACGATATGCTGCTCAGGTTCGCTCACGTCACAACTAGCCTCTGTCACGATTCATCGAACGCATTCTGAAACTGGTTCGGGTTAAATAAGCGTTGACCCCACCGGCGATCACCCCGATTTGTCCCAGACCGGGGAGAAAACTTCCTCTTTCTGCCGGCGCAGGTTGAACCGCGCCACCAGTTCCAGCGTTGCGCGGCAATGCGAGCGGAATGAGGCGAATAAGTCGCCGGCGGCACGACTCGCTTCAGCCTCGGTGAGATTGCGGTCGACTGCCGGTCCGATCTCCGCGCGGTCAGCTTCCGAGAGTTTGACGCGGACTTCGCTTTCCGCCTTGACCAACTTGTCGAGCAGCGCTGGTTCAACCTGGCAAGTGGCGCGGGCGTAAACATGCAGCGGTTGATCGGCCTCAAAAAAATCGGTGTCATCCTGTCGTCGTGAATGAAAAAGCAAACCGCCAAGGCCAACAAGGACGGCAATCGTTCCCGCGCCGAAGAGGAGCGTTGTGCCGGGCCAATTGAGCGCGAACAAGCCCAGCGCCGCCATGGCCAACAAGATGCCGCCGGCCGTGGTCCACACATGCCACGGCAGTTTGGAAAGAAGCGACGTCTTCGGAGCCACAAGCGTTGCCTGCGGTTCGCC
The DNA here is from genome assembly GCA_031362705.1 of Gemmataceae bacterium. Lineage (GTDB taxonomy): Bacteria > Planctomycetota > Planctomycetia > Gemmatales > Gemmataceae > JAIBBI01. The sequence goes on from JANLTA010000182.1 coordinate 1,915, forward strand.
GCCGACGCGCACGATCAACACCGTGATATTGTCGGGTCCGCCACGGAGATTCGCCAACTCAACAAGAAACTCGCTGGCCTCCTTCGGTGACAATGCCGCAACGATGGCACCGATTTCGTAGTCGGAAAGTTGGCCGCTAAGGCCATCGCTGCAAATCAGGAACGTGTCGCCCGTTCGCAGTGGATGCGGCCCTTCGACATCAACTTCCACGAGCGGCTCTGGGCCGAGCGATCGCAGAATCACGTTGGCGCGTACGCCGTGCAGTTGTTCCGGCTTGATGCCCTGCCGCTTGGCCAACTCCCACACGGCCGAGTGATCGAATGTGAGCTGCTCGAACGTGTTGCCGCGAAGGCGGTACACGCGGCTATCACCCACGTGTCCGACATACGCCCCTTCAGGTCGCAGCCAAAGCGTGCTCGCGGTGGTGCCCATGCCGCGGAACTCGGGGTTCTCCTGGCCAATGGCATGAATCCCGGCATTGGCTTCAAAGTAAGCCTTACGCATCGCGGCGGCCGGGCCTTCTTGCATCAGCTTCGGAATCAGGTGTGGAATGTCGCGGACGGCCTTAGCCGAGGCCTTCTCACCGACCGCATGACCACCCATGCCGTCGGCCACGATAAATATGTGACCCTGCTCACGCCAGCGCTCAGGATCGCCGGCCATGTGAACACCGAACGCGTCCTGGTTGTGCGAACGGCGCACGCCGACATCGGTTCGGAAAGCGTGTTCGATAGGGTCGTACCCGATCACGTCAGACCTCGGTCTGGTGCATCTGCCCACGATCAATCATGTTCAGGGATTATGTGGAAGTGACCACTACCTTGCAAGCGACGCCTTAAGCCCGTCATCATGTGAAAATGCCAGGGGTTTTCGCCCCTGGCATCATTCGTTTGACCAATCTCCACTCACTTACCGGTTCGTTTGAATTCCAAACCGGGGTCGCCCTTGGCGGCACCGATGATGTCGGCGTGGAGGCCATCTGGGCCGTTCAGTTTGAGTTCCATCAACATGGTGCCGCCACCATCAGGTTGCATGGCGAGATTGTTGACGTCGATAGCATAGACGCCTTTGACGGATTGCTTGGTTGCACCGCTGGAGTAATTCCAGGTGAACGCACCGTCTTTGGTCAGCGTCATTTCATACTTGGCATTCTTTGTACCAGAAGCTGACCAGACGCCGACCACTGCGTCGACGGCGATTGCCGGTGCCGTGGCGGCCGGCGGCGCATTGGCAGGTTTCTCCGCCGGCGGCGACATCGATTGCAACAACTGAGAGGCCACGCTGTCTTTCGGTTGCAACGCGATCACGCGCTTGAGTTCGGAGATCGCCGCGTCGTTCTGGCCAATGGTGATGTAATGGTAAGCAGCCAGGAAGTGTGCATCGGCCGACTTGGGATTCTGGCCGACATAAGCTTCCAAATCCCGCAACTGTGTCGTGTACGTCGCGGAATCGGCGTACATGCCACTCAAGGTGGTCCAGTCCCAACCGGGACCGACCGCGAGGACGGCGTTCATCACTGCGGCCGCCTCGCGATATCGCTTCAGGGCAAACAGGCACAGCGCGCGGAATTCCTGAATCACCGCGTCTTTGGGCATCTTGGTCAGCGCTTCTTCGGTGAACTTGAGGGCGTCGGCATACTTGCTGTCGTAAAACGCGCCGCGTCCTTGATCGAATTTGTCGATCGCTTCCTGCGACACTCCCGGCGGCAAAGTAGCGGTTTCGGGTTGTGTCGCCGCCGCGGTAGCATAGTCAGCGGCCTGTTGCGCATCCATGGTAACCGGCTGCGAGTAGTCGGCATACCCGCCGCCACCCGACCCGCTGTCGTAATAGGGGTTCTCATATGAGGAGGTGCCATACCAACCGCTGATGCGATTCACGCCCCACGCGGTCACACCCAAGACCGCGGCGGCGGTATGGTTTTCCCACATGTGATCCCACCGTGCGCCGGCATTGCCGTGCCAGCCGCCGTGATACCAATTGCCGTAGTGGCCATAGTGGTCGTCGTGATAGTTTTGCCAGTCTTCGCGCCGATTGTTGGCAAAGTCCTGGCGATTTTGTTGCCATTGGCCGCGGTTTTCACCTCGCGCTTGTTGCAACTGTCCCTGTAGATTGTCACGACGTTCGGGCATGGTTGATGGTCGGTTAGCGGTGCCGGGTACCCGCCCGCCCAATCCGGGCAGAGTTGTCGGTCGATTACCAACACCGGGTCGATTGCCAGCACCGGGTTGTCCACCGACACCGGGTCGATTGCCAGCACCGGGTTGTCCACCGACGCCCGGACGCGCGCCAACGTCGGGTCGACCGCCACCCGATCCGGGACCGCCGCCAACATTTGGGCGAGACCCGCCTGGTGCACCACCGCCACCAACAGCAGGACGAGTGCCCGGTGAAGGTCCGGGGCGGCTCATGCCGCCGCCACCACTTGGGCCACTGGGTCGTGATGGACTTGGGCTGAACGAAGGAGTACGGCCGCCGCCGCCGCCAAAGTTACCACCACCACCGCCTCCGCCGCCGCGGCCGCCGCCACCACCACCACCACCGCCGCGACCGCCGCCGCCGCCACGTCCGGCAAAGGCATCGCCGGAAAACGCGGTAACGATTAGTGTGAATCCAAGGCCAATTAAGAAAGAGCGGAGTCGCATGATGAAGTCTCCTTGGTGGAGTTGGCGGTCAATGTTCGAGTAAGGCTAGTTTTTGGGTGCGGTCGCCGTCGGTGGCTTGCGGACGATGCGAACCTCGACTGAATCGCCAACGGTACCGCCCAGCACGCGGTTGGTGGAACGCCAGACATATGCGTCTTTGCCGGCCCGCGTGACCATGTTGGTCGCGGATGCCGTCGAGCCATCCGTGCGCACGCCGGTCGCCTTGATCAGCCAATCATCGCCATCGCGCGTCCACAGGCCTTCGCCAAATCCGCCCTCGGAATCGAAGACCCACGAGTGCATGCACTTTTGCAGTGCATCCCAGCCGATGCGCTGGTTAATCGTCATCATCTCTTTGCCGGCCGTTATTACCTGGATGTCTTGCAGCAGAAAGTTCTTGTCCGCGCTCCATCGACAGGACGTCATGACAACCGCTTCCGGCGATTCATCGATCCAATCGCCGACCAGCCATTCGAGCGCCTTCAGGCGATCATGATTAGTCAGAGTTTCACCGTCGGTATCACGAGCGAGTGCCATCAGCCATTTGCCGTCGCGCTTCACGTGGACGACGTTGTAGCGATTCGACTCAGGCAGTTGTCCCGGACCGGGAGTCATTCTTGTTGAGCCAATTTCCAAGGCCAAATCCGAGCCGATGAACTTGATGGAATCAACGGTCACCGTGATGGTGGCTTTCGGGTTATCCGCGAATTGCTCGGCAAACGTAGCGGCTATGGCCTTGCGACCTTCGATGACCGTACCATCTTCAGTGATCATCTTGCCATCCGGGACAAACAGCGCGGCAATAGCCTCGGCGTCGTGTTTGTCGAACGCCTTCGTAAAGGCTTCGACGATGGCGCGAATAGCCTGCTCATCTGCGGCCGGGGCTTTGGCAGTCCCCTGGTCGCGGGCCACGCTGAATCCCAACACGGCCGTTGCCGACAACAGAGCCGCGACGATCATTGCACGTTTCATGATGAATCTCCAGAACGAGCCGCCGAGAAAGCGATTGCTACTGCCGTTATATGCCCCTGATGCAATCAGCGCTAACATTTCTCGGCCGCGGTATCTCGCCTTTCCCACAGGTCGGTGTGTCCATAGTTACACAGCTTTTCACGTCCTGATTGCCGATCCGGGCGGCTACGCAGCCGCGGCAATCCCATCCACATTCAACCAGCCGATATACGACTCTCGCGATGATCCATGCTGGCGATGCCGGCTATGCGCGCAGGCGCACACAGGAAAAGCAATGCGGACGGGAACACACAGGTTGATTTTGATCAACCCATGACCGAGCCCCCCGAGCGGGTCGGCAAGCACAATCCTTCCTTTGCGGGGATCGTGAGGATAC
>JANLTA010000185.1:0-2799 GCA_031362705.1 Gemmataceae bacterium
CGGGCTATAGTGAGTCTAAGACCAATGGCGCAAGAGAAAATGAGAGTTTGGCGATTCCCTTCGGAAAGCGACTATCAACCAGGGTCACAATTCATTTGGTTGGCAAACGTGCATCTCGGTCTCGTCTAAAAGTCATCCGATATCAACTCGCCACCGGCCATCGTGATGATCGCGCGGAGGACACGTTCGGCGGTCTTTGGCTGAATGGTCCGCACCGTTCCATCGAACATAGCGACGGAGAACGCTTTGCCGCCATAGCCGAGTTTGGGCAGCGGCTTGTTGGCCGCGTAGGCAAGGTCATCCGGCTTTGTCCACGTCACTGGATTGGTTGCCGTTGCGAACATGATTGTGTTGGACGGCCCATCCTGGACTTCGAAGATCTTGGTACCTCTGACATCGAGTCTAAAACCGGCACCGCCACCGACGAAAGCCTGATAGTGGGTTTGGCCGGGTTCCTTGCTTGGCGGCGCTTCCGGATCAAGGTAGATGCTTGGCATCTGGGCGATCAGTTTCTTGTTGTCATCGCTATCCCATGGCTCGTCCAATTTGAATTGTTTGTAGAGGGCATCCTGTTCGAGGTAGGGCAGTAAGCTGACGCGCCAACTCAATAGCGCCTTTTTCTTGTCCTTCGTATAGATTGCATGAGCAGGGAACGCTAGGTGGGCCTCGTGATGATTGAGCATGGCGAGTGCGAGTTGTTTGAGGTTGTTTTGGCCCTTCACGCGGACGGCGGCTTCGCGGGTCTTGGCCACGGCGGGCACCATGACTCCCACCGCCATTGCCATCGTGCTGGCAACCGTCTGCGGATTACTCGGATCAAACCGATAGTCCATGACTAACGAATCGCCTTGCTTCGTAAACGGCGGGCTGGTCAGGAACTGGTCCAGCGAACGCATCGAGGCCAGGCCTAACAAATCGCCGATAGCTTCAGGCAACTCCATCAGCGCGGCGGTCTTGTCCTTTGCCGGTTTCTTAACTTTCTCCTCGGCGTCCTTCATCAATTGCGTCATTTGCGTGCGGGCCATTTTCAGGCCTTCGCGGGCGGCCTGATCGGCGGCACTGGCCGCGCCTGCATCAGGGTAACGCATGGTCAACTTGAGTGCCAAGTCCTTGCCCAGATCACCAGTCAACACGACCTCTTTGGCGGCAGCAATCGGGCGGAAAGAGTCAGGCATGTTATCCAGTAGTTCTTTGGGCATAGACGTGACATCAATGGCGGCGTAGATCGCTTTGCCGCCGGCTGCGGCGAAGTGCGGCGTCAAAGGCCCAGTTTCCTTCGCATCGTACGAGACCAACCGCTGCATCATGGCGCGATTCGATATCAACAGTGTTTTGGCATTAATGATGCGCACGGTGATATCGGCTGCACCGTCTTCGAAGTATTTTTGGCCGAAGTGGTTTTTCTCAATCCCTTTGGGTAGCAGCGCTTTGAGAACTTTCGTCTGGTCAAAGTCGTCGGCAAACCCCGCCAAGATACCGATTGCGGGCGGTCCATCCTCACTCGGAGGCAATACATACGCGGCCAGCGAATCCAATGTGGACGGTGCCGGAGTGAACCGTTTGTTGAATGCCAGCAGCGCTTCAGGTCCGGCGTTCGCAATCATGTCGCGAAAGCCAGCCGCGGCCTCGGCTTTCCAAACGTCGCCGGCCTTGATGTGCAGGAAGGCGGCGGCATCGGCAGGAATTTTGGCTAGGACGGCGGACGTTCTAGGTCCATCCTGCGAACGCACCGGGGCGGCCGCATACCAGGCGAGCGTTAACCCCAACGACACGGCCAAGCCGCGAATCAGCCACTTGAACATCGGAAAACTGTTCATGGCAGCGTCCTTTCCACAGAAAATGTGATCGTAGTCAATTGTCGCCCGCAGCCTGACAACGGCAAGGGGGCCGTAGAACCTGCCCGAATTCGCGCCGGCGTTGACTTTTTGTACACTCCCGGTTATTGCCGACGGGTTGCCGGGCCGATTCACTTGGTGGGGAATTGCAAAAAGTACAGAGAAACGACTTGCCATGATGGTAACAATGTCGGTAGTGTAATCACCCCGCCCATGAAGGGCGCACTCGCAAATCGCCGACGCTGCATGGAGGCAGCCAACTATGAGCACGACGCTCAATCTCACCGATAGCCTTTTGGCCATGGGCCGCGAACTTCACGAGCAGGGTCGCATGCGCGACGCCCGGCTGTTGTTCGAACGGCTCGTCAAGTTCCGCGACCTCGGCAGCGAAATCGCCGAAGAGGCTCACGCCCGGCTCGCTGACTTACTCATCGCCGACAAACAGTACAAGAAAGCCCGCCGGCACCTGAGTATCCTCATGTGCCTCCGGCCCAGCAATGCGAAATACGCATACCGATACGCCGTCGCCAGTCACCGCGATCCGAAAGGCGATCCGCACCGGGCGGCCCGGTACTACCGCCAAGCCGTGGATATGGACCCGACGCGGCCACGCTGGTGGGCCGCGTATGGCAAGCTGCTGGCCAGCATGGGCCGCACCGGGGAAGCCGTCACACAGTTGCGACGTGCTCACGAGCTGGATGCCGACGACCCGGTAATCATTGGCCGACTGGTCGAGGCGTTGTGCCTGGATGATCGGGCTGATGAAGCGCGGACGTTATTACGAATCGCACGCTTCCAAAACCCGCGTGATGCCCGATTCCGCAAGTTATGGAATGACTTCCAATTTCACCGTGCTGCGGCCGAGCAGCGCATGATTGCCGTCGATGAGCCCGTGCTTCTGCCGTTTGTTCGTCGCGCCGCGATCAAGTCGTCAGATGTGCCCGCCGGCACGATCCTGCGCTTC
>JANLTA010000188.1:0-7310 GCA_031362705.1 Gemmataceae bacterium
CGAGTGCGGTGCGCAGGTGACTGGCGGCCTGTGGTGCAACTATGCCGAGGCCGACGATCTGGCGAATGTTGGCTACCCGATTGCCGACATTGCGGACGATGGCTCGTTCCGCATCGAAAAGCCACCGGGAACTGGCGGAGCCATCAACCTCGAAACCGTCGTCGAGCAACTGCTGTACGAAGTCGGCGACCCGGCCGCGTATCTAACTCCGGATGTTGTTGCTGATTTCACGACTCCGACACTAAAAACGCTTGGTTCTGATGTCGTTGAAGTTCGCGGCTGCAAAGGCAAACCCGCCACCGACACCTACAAGGTGAGCATCGCCTATCGCGATGGCTTCGCCGCCAGCGGAACACTGGTGATTGCCGGGCCTAAGGCTGTCGACAAAGCGCGGGCCTGCGGAGAGATGATCCTGTCACGGTTGGAGCGAGCGGGTGCAAAACCGCTGCATTCACACATCGAATGTTTGGGTGCAGGCGATAGTTTGCCTGGGGTGTTGCCGCGTGTCGATGCACCTGAAGTGGTCATGCGTGTTTCCGTGCGCGACCCGGACAAGAAGAAAGTCGAGCGGTTCACGAAGGAGTTCGCCCCACTGGTCACATCCGGGCCACCTGGCGTGACAGGCTACACCACTGGCCGCGCCAGCGTCCGCGAAGTGTTCGCCTACTGGCCGGCACTCGTGAAAAAAGACGTGCTTCGTCCGGAGGTCGCGATCCTATGACGACACTCGCGGACATCGCTCACGGCCGCTCTGGTGACAAAGGCAATCATGCTAACATCGCCGTGATCGCTTTCAACACTGCCGGCTTTGCGTGGCTGAAAGACAATCTAACAGCCGAGCGGGTGATGGAGTACTTTCGCCCTCTCGGACCGACACGAATCGAGCGTTTCGAGGCGGCTAATGTCCATGCCGTGAACTTCATGCTCTACGATGTGCTGGCCGGCGGAGCGAGCCGGTCGTTGCGCAGCGACACGCAAGGCAAAACATTGGCCCTGGCACTGTTGCGCATGCCGATTGATACACCTGCCAACCTCAACGCTATGCGGAGAACGCCGTGAGCGATCTCGCCACATACGAATTGCGTGGTCCGGCCGCCGTCATCACGTTGAACCGGCCGGACAAGCGCAATGCCTTGAGCCGCGACTTGATTCGCGCGATTGATGCACGCTTCGCTCACGCAGCGTCCGATTCGGCGGCGCGCTGCGTCGTCTTGACGGGCGCGGGCGTTGCGTTTTGTGCCGGCATGGACTTGGCCGAGTTGCAGGCAACCGCCCGAGCCGACGCCGATGTGATCTGGAATGATGCCCAGACACTGGCACACCTGTTCGACCGGATTTACTCGCTTCCAAAGCCCACACTGGCCTTGGTCAATGGTCCTGCAGTCGCCGGTGGCGCGGGCTTTGTCAGCGTGTGTGATCTCGCCATCGCAGTACCGACCGCCAAGTTTGGTTATCCTGAAGTGCGGCGCGGTTTGGTAGCCGCTCTTGTTATGCCGCACCTATTACGTCACGTCGGCGAACGCATGGCACGGCACCTGTTGATTGCCGGTGACTTGATCGACGCGGTGACGGCTGAACGCTGCGGCTTCATCAACGAGGTCGTGCCTACCGAAAAGCTGTGGGCACGTGCCGATGAGTTGATTGCCTCGTTCGCCGCCGGAGGGCCACAAGCGCTGGCCACGACCAAGTCTTTGTTGAAGCAGTTCTCCCGGCAGGCGCTATCCGTCGAAGAGGCCGCACGCAAATCAGCCGCACCGCGGCTGACGGAAGAGTGCCGGCTCGGCCTCGAAGCGTTCTTTGCCAAACAGGATCCGCCGTGGACGAAACCCTGATCGACCCCGGCTGGCGACCGCCGACACTGACCACGGATCGGCTGGTGCTACGAGCATTCGACAAATCCGATGCTCCATCCCTTTATCGCGCGGCCGGCAATCCCAACATCACGCGATTCACCTATTGGGATTATCACCAGACCATCGACACTTCGCACTTTTTCATCAACGACTACGTGCGCGGCAAGTATCTGCAGGCCGAGCCTGACCCGTTTGCAATTTGTATGCGCGATCAACCCGCGGAGGTGATCGGCGCGATCGGTACCCATTGGGCCGAGCGAACCTCGTTGTGCATGGAGATGGGCTATTGGATCGCCGAGCCGTTTTGGGGTCGCGGCTTGATTGGCGAAGCGGCGAAGGTGGTGCTGCCGTGGTTATTCGCCAACTACACGCTGGAACGCGTGCAAGCCCATTGCATGGCCGAAAATGTCGGCAGTGCCCGCGTCTTGGAAAAGATCGGCATGAAGTACGAAGGCACCTTCCGTTCCGGCCTGTTCCATCGCGGCCGCTTTTGGGATCTGAAATGGTACGCGGTGCTCCGCGGCGACATGGCCACCTCTTAGCGTTTCGGCTTCCAGAATTGCGCAAATAGCGTTACTCTTGCGGCCATGTACGACTCCCCGCGCCTCACGATTTTGTTGCCCGTGTGCAACGACTGGCTGGCAGCAAAAACGCTGCTGGGTCAGTTGGATGCCACATTGGCCAACGCGAATCTGATCGGGCGCGTCCTGTTGGTGGACGACGGCTCGATCGATGGACCCACGCTGGACTTCGCCACACAACAATGGCAGGCGTTCGAGCAGGTGCGCATACTGGAACTTCGCCGCAACGTGGGTCATCAACGTGCGATCGTTCTCGGCCTGGCCTATTTGCATCAGCGCGATGAATTCGATGCCGTGGTCGTCATGGACGCCGACGGCGAAGACCTGCCTGATGACGTGCCGCGTTTGGTCGAACAGTTCGAGGCAACGGGCCGGCGAGCCATCGTATTCGCTGAACGGAGGCGACGCACCGAGTCATTGACGTTCCGCGTTTTCTACTGGTTGTATCGGCAACTCCATCTTGTGTTGACCGGGTTGCGCGTGCGTGTCGGTAACTTCTGCATCATGCCGGCCACCGCAGTGGCCAGTCTCGTGGCCGTGCCGGAGACGTGGAATCACGTGGCCGCTGCTGTGTTCAAGAGTCGGCTGCCTTACGAAACAATGCCGACATCGCGCGGCTATCGGCTGGCCGGGCGGTCCAGCATGAATTTCGTCGCTCTGGTCGTGCATGGACTCTCGGCACTATCGGTGTTTGGCGAAATCGTCGGTGTACGATTGATGGTCGCCTCCGTTGGCTTGTTCCTGAGCGTTGCAGGCCTGGGGGTCGGCATGGCGGCCTGGTCGCTGGGCACGCGACAACCCATTCCCGCGTGGGCGGCGGCGGCCGGCGGGTTGGTGGCCGTGTTGCTCACACAGTTGGTGGTCGTGTCGTTTCTTGCCGCCTTGTCGATTTTGTCCGCACGCAATGCTCAGAACTTCTTGCCGCTGCGCGATTGGCGCTACTTTGTCCGCAAGGCCCGCACGCTGTTTGCACGACCGGCACAACCCATCGCCAAGCCGCAACTGCGGGCCGCATAACCCGACCTTTCGAACAATCACTCACACCGCGCAGCCAGGGCGTGATTGCCGCAACCGTTGCGTTTGCGTTCACAAAGTTCGTGTGCATCAGACTGTTCGTGCATCTCGGTATCGTCGATTCCCGATTCACCTTGCGGCGACGGACTGCGTACCTCCTGCGATAAGGGATGCTGCCATGCGACGATGGATTCTCCGACTGGTGTGGGCAATGGCACTCGGCACGGCAATGCCGACCGGCGCTCAGGCTCAGAATGAACGAAACAAAGTCGACGTGATTAAGGGCCAACCGCGGCAAGTCACCGTGGCTGCCGACCCGTGCCCCTACCGTGCGGCCACGAGTTACAACGCAATCTTTGTGAATCGTCCGGTTCCGAATCCGTCGCTGAATATGCCGAATTACGTGCTGTGCTGCGAAATCCCGAACATGAACCGCGACGCGTATGTCGCACCTCCCTGCGATTGGGGCGGCCGGTGCGGCTGCGGATGGAACGGCGGCTGCGGCGCGATTCTCGGTCGTCACGATTTCGGTTGCGGCAACTCCTGCAACTCAGGTTGCAACAACTCGTGTGACCGTGGTTGCGGCAACTGGCAACGACCCAGCTGTGGCTGCTCGAACCAATGTGGCTTCAACAGTACCCGTAATTGCGGCAATAGCTGTGATCGTGGTTACCGCTTCTGGGAACGATCAAGCTGCGGTTGCTCGAATCAGTGCGGCTGCAATAGCGGTTGCAACGCCGGAAGTGGTGGCTGCGCGGTCAACGTGAAGCCAGTTAGCCATGTCGAGCAGATCGGCTACTGGAGTCGCAACAAGAAAGAGTCGCCGGTTGACGATTGCATGAGTTGCCCGCAGGGCGGCCCGAAGCCGAAACACACGCTGCCCACCGCCAGCGGCCTGGGTTGCACCGGTTGCAGTTCTTTCCACTCTGAACGCACTTTCATCTTTGGCTCCTGCCATCAGTTCTTCGGCGAACCCACGCACAAGTGGCTGTATGGAAAGTAAGTCGAATTCGTGGGTCTCGACCCACCCTACACCGAAGTCTGCTGTTGTTCGGTTCTGTAGGGTGGGTCGAGTACTCGAGACCCACGATTGGACTCTTAATCGGGGTTCATAGATGTGACGCCTCCGCCGGCTCAACCAATTTAAAGAACAGCTCTTCTACATCGCCTTCGCCGTGACGCTCTTCTAATTCCACAAGAGTACCGCAATCGATGATTTTTCCGCGTGCCATGATGGCGACACGGTCACAGAGCTTCGCGACTTCATGGATGATGTGCGTGCTGAAAATGATGCTCTTGCCCAACGAACGCAGGTCCGCGATTTGCTTTAACACCGCACGTTGAACCAACACATCCAACCCGGCGGTCGGCTCGTCGAAGATCAACACGGGCGGATCGTGAATCAACGCACGCGCGATCGACACCTTTTGCTTCATCCCGGTGCTGAGTTGGGCACCGCGGCGGTCGCGAAAGTCGTTCATCTTGAGTGTGGAAAAGAGTGAATCGAGACGTGCGATCAGCGGTTCGCCATCGAGACCGTGGAGCCGGCCATAATAGCTGACCATCTCCCAGGCCGACATGCGGTCGTAGACGCCGGTGTTGGCGGAGAGAAAACCTACGTTATGGCGAACTTGGTCAGCTTGTGTCGCCACATCGAATCCAGCGACCCGTGCGGAGCCGGCCGATGGTTTGAGTACCGTGCATAGGATGCGAAGTGTCGTCGTCTTGCCCGCGCCGTTTGAACCGAGCAGGCCAAAAATCTCGCCGGGCCGAACGGTGAACGTCGCGCCTTCCACGGCCACGACACGTCCACCCTTCGGCCCGGCAAACCACTTTGAAAGTTCCGTCACCTCGATCATGCGGTGAAGGATACGGAGATTACTTCAATCCGAGAATCCACTTGGCCATCGTTTCCAACGCTTCGGGGGCGAACGTCTCTTCGATGCCAGCATAGTTTTCAGGATTACCGGTCTTACAGTGTTGGAACAAGTGATTGAGACCCGGCATTTCCTTGAGCGTAACTCGCGTGTTTCCGCCCTCTTTCAGTGCGGTACCAACAGCGGCCAAGTTCTCCTTCGGCGTCACCTGCAGGTCTTTTTCGCCATTGAGCGCCAGCACCGGGCAGCGTACTTTCTTCAAGGTCGGCCGCGGGTCGTGGCTGAGAAAGAACTGGAACCAGGGTGTCGCTAGCGCGGGGAATTGCTTTTCGGCATCCTTGATCTCGTCCTCGGCTTTCTTACGATCTTCTTCCGGCAAACTGGCGATGAACGCCTTTGCGGCTTCCTTGAGTTTTTCGACTACCTGTTCTTTTGGCCCTCCAGCAATCGCTATCGCGTTGAATTGTTGTTGCAGACCCAAACCCAATTTGATTTCTCGCTCCGGCTCGCCCTTTATGCGACTGATCGCCGCGACTTGGTCGCAAATAATCTCATCGCCGGATAAGCCCGGCCCGGCCAATAGGATCAAAAAACCAACGTCATCCGCATGCGCGGCAGCGACCAAAGGACCAATCAAACCACCCTCGCTATGTCCGGCGATGCCGATGCGCTTCGGGTCCACATCAGGCCGGCTTTTCAGGAACTTGACCGCAGCGTATGCGTCCGTTGCAAAGTCGACCGTCGTGGCCTTTTTGAAGTCACCTTTCGACTTGCCGATGCCACGATCGTCACAGCGCAATACGGCAATACCCTGACGTGTGAGGTAGTCGGCGATAATCAGGAACGGCTTGTGGCCGAGAATGGACTCATCCCGATCCTGCGGACCGGAACCTGTGACTAATACGACGGCGGGAAATGGTCCGCCCTCTTTCGGCTTCGTGAATGTACCGGCCAACGTGATCTTGGCCTCGTCGTTTTGCACGGTCACTTCTTCTTCGAGGTACGGATACGGCTTCTTTGGCTCCTGTGGGCGGCGGACTTCCGTCACCTTGTCCACGCGCTTGAGTTCAAGTGCAAACGCCTTGCCGCCCTGCTTCCATTCGCCCGTAGCCGTTTTGCCATCAGCCGAGAGTTTGCCGGAATACGCGGCCATCATATCGGGCGCATCAAACTTGATTTGGCCATCCTCGACGTTACAAGTCTTGATCGGGATGTCTTTAGCGCCCTGATCCGGGGAGTCCATCTTCGCTTCTAGCGTCCCATCTGCTTTCTTTTCCACCTTAAAGACCAGCCGCAACTTAATTCCGCTTACCGCCAATGACCCTTCCCAAATTCCGGCGACGTCAGCTGTCGGCACCGGATCGGCAAGTGCCACATTCGACAAGACAACAGACAATAACACTGCGAATCGACACATTGACCGTCTCCTCGTGAGCGATGCTCTCGAAAGTGTATTGAGGTAATTCGGTAACGGGCGACTGAGATTGATGCTTTCGCGACGTTTTTCTTGCATCCTTGGTGCGCACGTGATTTCGCAACACAACAATGTGATAAGCCGTACAAAAGCAGTTATGGCACGCGATTTGATTCTTGGCACGGCCGGCCACATTGATCACGGCAAGACCTCGCTGGTCAAGGCACTCACCGGCACCGACTGCGATCGCCTGCCTGAGGAAAAGGCTCGCGGCATCACCATCGACATTGGTTTTGCTTCGCTGGTACTTGGCGATTATCAGCTCGGCATCGTTGATGTGCCTGGGCATGAACGCTTCATCAAGAACATGTTGGCCGGTGCCACTGGCATAGATTTGGCGTTGCTAGTCATCGCGGCGGATGACTCCATCATGCCGCAGACTCGCGAACATCTGGAGATTCTGAAGCTACTCGGCTTGCGTCATGGAGTGATTGCCTTGACCAAATGCGACATGGTCGAAGCAACGGCCCGTGAAGTCGCCGCGCTGGAAATCCGCGAACTGGTGGCCGGC
>JANLTA010000204.1:0-8888 GCA_031362705.1 Gemmataceae bacterium
ACACGGGCGCAACTGTTCGTGAAGGCGCATCTGGAAGGCGGTGCGGTTGAGACACTGCCGCTTGGCAAATTCGCCATCCAACCGTGCATGCCCGCGCCGATGCCGATCCTGGATCTGCCGATGGACAACGTGCCGCTGATCGCAGTGTGCATGACCACGTACAACCCGCCACGCGAGTTGTTCCGCAAGCAGATCGAATCGATCCGCGAACAAACACACGAGCGTTGGATCTGCATCATCCGCGACGACTGCTCCAAGCCGGCAGCCGAGCAGATGATCCTAGAATCCATCGGCGACGACCCGCGCTTTGTCTTTTACAAGAACGAAAAGAACCTCGGCTTCTATAAGAACTTCGAAGTAGTGCTGGGCGATGTGCCTGTCGAAGCCGACTACATTGCACTGAGCGATCAGGATGACCGCTGGCACGCGGACAAGCTGGAAACGCTGCTCAAACATTTCACGCCGGGTACGTCGCTGGTTTACAGCGATACCAACATTGTCGATGAAGCCGGGCATATCTGGGCACCGACATATTGGACCACGCGGGACAACAACTGCACGGATTTCTCGACGCTGTTGATCGCCAACACGATCACCGGCGCCGCATCGATGATCCGCCGCAACTTGTTGGATTATCTCCTGCCCTTCCCGGAAAAATGCGGTGATGCTTATCACGATCACTGGCTCGGCTGCACGGCGCTGGCCCTCGGCCACCTACGCTACATCAATAGGCCGCTGTACGACTACACGCAACATGCCGGCAACGTCGTAGGTCACGTGGCACCCAAGGCGGGCAGCTGGGCCGGCGCGATCTACCGATTCTGCGCGTTCTTCTGGCCACCCAAGATGTCGCGGAACATCAGCACGTTCCTGCGTCATGGCCGCGGCTACTATTTCGCCGACTTGTTGCGCATTCAACAAACCGCTCGCAATGTGTTGATGCGCTGCCGTGGCGAACTGGCCGACGACAAGCGCAAGGCCCTGTGCAAGATACTCGACATGGCCAACACCTGGTCGGGCCGGCTATGGCTGGCGTCACGCCCCATTTGCGTCACCAACGCCTGGCGTAAAACGGTCGGCGTGGAAGCTCATCTCCTGCAGGCCATCTGCTGGCGACAATACACCCGCATCGCGGCATGGTGGGGCACGCGCCTGACGGCACGCGGCATCGTTCGCGGCATGATCACGCAGCAATGCCTGGATCGCCCGCACATCATCGATCACATCGACACCGTGGCGGCCGTCACCCGAATCACGGCACCGCTGTCGCTGGCGATCCGATCGGATTCGCCGCTGCGCGTGAATGTGTTGATTAGCATGATTGACTTCCGCTACGTCTTCGGCGGCTACATTACAGTGTTCCAACTCTGTCGAAAACTATCGCTCCAGGGCTTTCGCGTGCGCCTGGTCGTTGTGGATGAATGCGACTTCCGCCCGGTGGCATGGGCCGACAACTTCCGTAATTATCCGGGCCTGGAAGACTTCCTTGACCGCATTGAACTGGTGTACGCATTCGATCGCAAATCCATCGTGTCGGTGAGTCGCGAAGATGTGTTCCTGGCGACAAGCTGGTGGACCGCTCACGTCGCGCATCAGGCGACACAGACGCTCGGCAAACAGAAGTTCGTGTACCTGATTCAAGAATATGAGCCGGGTTTCTATGCCTACAGCTCCCTCTCGGCATTTGCCGCCGAGTCGTATCAGTTCCCGCATTACGCGTTGTTTTCGACTGAGATCCTCCGCGAATACTTCAAGCTGAACGAATGCGGCGTGTTTGCCCAACCGGGTGGCGAGCGCGTCAGCGCTTCGTTCCAGAACGCGATCACATCCGTCGGTCCGGTAACCGCCGACGAACTAAGGGCCAAGCGGACGCGGAAGCTGCTCTTCTATTGCCGGCCCGAGCCGCATGCCCTGCGCAACATGTTCGACACCGGGTTGATGGCGTTGCGACAAGCCGTGAAGGCCGGTGCGTTTCAGGGTTGGGAGTTTCACGGCATCGGTTCAATGGCCGTCTCCGGCAAGATCAAGCTGGCTGACGACGTGTACATGGATCTGTTGCCGCGGTTGGATCAGGAAAAGTACCGCAAGATTCTGAAAGACTACGATGTGGGGCTGAGCCTGATGTGTTCGCCGCACCCGAGTCTGGTGCCGCTGGAAATGGCTAAGGCCGGCATGTGGACCGTGACCAACACGTACGGCAACAAGACGGCCGAGAAGCTCAACGCCATATCGACGAATTTCCTGCCAACACCCACATCTGTGGAGGGCGTAGCTCGCGGTCTGTGCGAGGCAAGCACTTTGGTTCGCGACTACGAGACCCGGGCCAGCGGGGCGAATGTGAAATGGGCTACGGATTGGGACGAAGCGTTTCCGGATGCGCTGATGGATCGACTCAGCGCGTTTATCCAGGCCGCGATGGATGATCGTGAACTGGACGCGACAATCAAGATGCTCCGCGTGGCTTAGAACGACTCGCGGTGCTGCGCGCAATGGGTTTTTCGTGAAATAGTCGGGCCATTTCGATGGCCGCAATCGCCGCGTCCGCGCCCTTGTTGCCATGCGCACCGCCCGTGCGTTCCAGCGCTTGCTCTTCGGTATCGCAGGTCAACACTCCGAAAATGATCGGCACGCCGGTCTCCATGCCGGCTTGCAAAATGCCATGCGTAGCGGCTTGACACACATAGTCGTAATGATCAGTATCGCCACGGATCACGGCACCCAGACAGATCACGGCGGCGTAGTTACCTGTTGCGGCCAAAGTCTTCGCCACCAATGGCAGCTCAAAAGCGCCGGGCACCCACACGACCTCGACCGCCGTATCCGGCACGCCGTGTTCGCGCAGGGTCGCAACTGCTCCAGCCAAGAGTTTGTCCACAATTTCGACATTGAACTTCGCAGCAATGATGGCAAATCGAGTGTTAGCGTCTTGCTTCAGCGATGACTTTTTCTTGAGCATGTAGAGATAATATCAATCACTACCTTCGTCGCGCAGTCAAGGATGCGATCAATCTCTCAAATACAAACACGCTAAACCCGAATATTGGACAGAACATCACCAAACACAAGTTCGTGGCCGGCAACTGCGTTATTGGGATCAGAACGACCGCAAACACTGCAAACGAAACCGTGCATAGCAACCAGGGCGCGAACTCCCCGAAACCGTTTTGTACGGCATTCCGTGGCAACAGTTAAAGTGCAAACACAGTTGCGACCAGCGACGCTGCTGCGCATTCCACCATGGTCAACACGCAAATGAACGCCGATGTACCGGCGACCAAGATGCTACGGATGATTCGAGCAATCGTCATGTTGCATGTGCCAGAGCGCTGCAGATTCACTTGCCTACGACATGTACCGCTAACCCAAGTTCATACTTAACAAGAATTCCGCGTTTGTTTTCGTTCGTTTCATCCGGTTCAACATGAGTTCCATGGCTTCGATGGCGCTCATGTCCACCAGCACGCGGCGGAGAATGTCGATGTGGCGATGCTCGTCGGCGTTGAGCAGAAGCTCTTCCTTGCGGGTGCCGCTCGCCGCGATGTCAATGGCGGGCCAGACGCGTTTATCGACAAGTCGGCGGCTGAGGTGCAACTCCATGTTGCCGGTGCCTTTGAACTCTTCGAAGATCACGTCGTCCATCTTACTGCCGGTATCGACGAGGGCAGTGGCCAGGATGGTAAGACTGCCGCCTTCTTCAATATTTCGGGCGGCACCGAAGAAGCGTTTCGGTTTGTGCAAAGCGGCCGCATCGACGCCGCCGGAGAGTATCTTGCCGGACGTTGGAATCTCGGTGTTGTATGCCCGCGCGAGGCGGGTAATGGAATCGAGCAGGATCACCACATCCATCCCGGCTTCCACAAGCCGCTTGGCTTTTTCGATAGCCAACTCCGAGACTTGCACGTGTCGGGATGTCGCTTCGTCGAACGTGCTGCTCACGACTTCCGTGCGCGGGCCGATCACCGTGCGCTCCATCTCCGTGACTTCTTCCGGCCGCTCGTCGATGAGCAGCACGATGACGTAACAATCCGGATGATTGTGCAGAATCGCTTGTGCCAACTTTTGTAACAGCACGGTCTTACCGGTTCGCGGCGGAGCTACGATCAAGCCGCGCTGGCCCATGCCGATGGGTGCGATCAAATCCACGATGCGCATTTCCGTTTCAGCGGCAGTCGTTTCCAAATGAAGGCGCCGATTGGGATGCAGTGGCGTCAAATCAGCGAAGGCCACCCGCGCTACCGGCTTGGCCGGATCACAGAAGTTGACCGACTCGACCCGCATCAGGGCAAAGTAGCGTTCGTTCTCTTTTGGTGGCCGGACCTGACCGGCAACAACCGAACCGTTGCGCAAACCGAAGCGGCGAATCTGACTCGGCGACACGTAGACATCATCATGGTTGGGGTGATAGCTGCAATCGGCGCTGCGCAGGAAGCCGAAGCCATCGGGCAAAACCTCCAGCGTACCGTCGGCATACTGAAGACCTGCCTCGCCGTAGCGGGTGCGAATCAGGCGGAAGATCAAATCTTCGCGTTTTTGATCGGCGACCTCACCCGCCGGCGTGCCATCCTTCACAATCTCGGCAATGAGTTGGGCAACATTGAGTTGCTGTAGCGCCGCCATCCGCTCGCTGGCTTTCTGTGCTTCGACGAAATGACTGGCAGGCTCCCGTTCGCTGGTCGCTGTTGGCGATGTCGTCACTAGTTCGCCGTCGCTCATTTACGATGACTCAACGTGCATGCCCCATCGCGTCAACAGTTCATCCGCGTCGCGCTGCAACTGGCTCAGGTCACCCTGGTTGGACAGCACGGCATCGGAGCGGCGGCGTTTTTCTTCAAGGCTCATCTGCGACCGTTCCCGGCGATCCAGTTCATCGGCCGACCACCCACGAGCCTTTACGCGCTCGATGCGCAACTCGCGCGAAGCGTCAACGAACACCAATTTATTGCAAACGCCGGCCCAACCAGCTTCCAACATCACAGCCGCATCCAACACGACGTAGCGCACCGCTGGGTCAGCTTTCGCCGCGTCGATTTCCTGTTGCAGGCGAGACTTGATCCACGGAAAGACAAACGACTCCAACTCACGTAATTGCGCCGGGTCGGCAAAAACAACTCGGCCCAGCACTTTGCGATCGACGTTGCCGTCGTGTCCAATGGCGCTGGGCCAGCGCTGTGCGATGCGTTGCCGAATCACCGGATCAAGCAATGCAGCGTGCCCTGCGGGATCACCTGCAACGGCGCGGCCACCATGTCGGGCAAGCGCCATTGCGGCGGCACTTTTGCCGGAGCCGATGCCCCCGATGATGCCAATGACGGGTTTGGTCATGTTCACCACAGTCACCCGCGAACTTCTTCAACGTCGAGCCAGTTTCTGCCGGCCACTACGTCAACTTCCACAGGTACGCTGATTGGCAACGCTGCAATCATTTCCTGCCGCACGAGCGTGGCTGCCCGCTGGGTTTCATCGGGTGGCGACTCCAGCACGAGTTCGTCGTGGACCGTCAGCAACATGCGCGTGGCCAATTTGTCTTCATTTAGGCGGCGATGAACTCTGAGCATGGCCAGTTTCATCATGTCGGCTGCGGAGCCTTGAATCTCCATATTGACCGCTTCACGCTCGGGTTGGTTCATCCCGCGAATGTTGGAGCGCGGCCGCACGCCGGCGATGGCCCGGCGACGACCCATTAACGTTGCCGCGTATCCAGTCTTGTGACAGTTCGCCAGCAAGCGAGCTTGATACTCTTGCACGGCGGGATAACGGGCGAAGTAGTCATCAATGAACTTAGCGGCAGTGTCGCGGTCCAGGCCCAATCGTTGTGCCAGCCCATGTGCGCTCATTCCGTAAACCACGCCGAAGTTTATTGTCTTGCCGACACGGCGTTGATCCGACGTTACTTGTTCCTCGGCGACGCCGAAGATGCGGCCCGCCACCGCGGCATGAATGTCTTTGCCGTCCACAAACGCCTGCTTCAGGTTGGCGTCGCCGCTGCAATGTGCGAGCAGACGCAACTCAATCTGCGAGTAATCAGCAGTTAATAACTGCCAGCCTTCCTTCGGCAGAAATGCCTGACGAATCTGCCGGCCCATCTCGGTGCGCGCGGGGATGTTCTGCAAATTCGGATCGCTGGAACTGAGCCGGCCAGTGGCCGCCACGGTTTGGTTGAACGATGTGTGAATGCGCCTGGTAGACGGGTGAACCAGCGTCGGCAGGGCATCGACATAAGTGCCCTTGAGCTTGGCAATTTGCCGGTACTCAACAATCTTGCGCGGCAGTGGATGCAATAGGGCCAATGCCTCAAGCGTCTCTTGATCGGTACTCGAGGCACCGCTGACGCTGGTCTTCCGTTGTACGGGCAGCTTTAACTCATCAAACAGTATTTTGCGAAGCTGTAGCGGTGATGCGATGTTGAATTCACGCCCGGCGATCTTGTGAATCTCGGTTTGAAGTATCTCCAACTGTTCGGCCATCTCGCTGCTGAGCTTCTTCAGGAACGGCACATCTAGCCGGATGCCGGTGTACTCCACGTCGGCCAACACATTGATCAGTGGAATCTCAATGTCGTCGTAGAGCTTCCTCAGATTCTCGTGCATCAGTTCGGATTCGAGCAGTTCGGTCAAGCGCCATGCAACATCGACATCTTCCCCGGCGTAAGCGCACACTTTGTCGGCTGACACCTGATCCATCCGTAGTTGCTTCTTGCCGCGTTTGCCGATCAACTCCTCGATGGAAATGTTGATGTGCTGTAGGTGTTTGCGGGCCAGATCATCAAGATTGTGGCTGCGTTCGCCGGCGCGAAGCAAATAGTCGGCGATCATCGAGTCGCCGCTGACGCCGCGTACTTCGATGCCGGCCGCGCGAAGGCACAGCATGTCAAACTTGATGTTCTGATTGATCTTGGCGACATTCGCATCTTCGAAAATCGGTTTCAACGCGGCCAGTGTGGATTCGGGTGGCAACACATTCGACCCCGCCGGCGCTCGCAGCGGCAAATACCAACCCTTGCCCGACGCCCAGGTGATGGCGATGCCGACAATGTCATCGCGCATTGGCTCCAGTCCGGTCGTTTCCAAATCGAAAGCGATCCGTATTTGTTTGCGCAGTTCATCAAGGAACTTCTGAAACAGTTCTGGCGTATCTACAAGCACGTACTGCGCAATCCACTCGACGACCGGCCGCTTGGCCTCAGTTGGTAGATTCTCAACTGTGTCAGCTTCCTGATCAGGAAATAAGTCGCCCTCTTCCGCTTTCCGTGCAGGCACTGGCGGTGCATCGGCTTGAGGTGCTGGACCGCCGCGAACTTTGGACGCGAAGGTGCGGAAGCCAAACTCCTCGAACAATGCCAGCAGCTTCGGCCCATCCCATTCGCGCGGCTGCCACGCGGCCCAATCCATCGTGATTGGCACATCGGTGGCCAATGCCACGAGCTTCTTGCTGGTCGCTAGCTTGTCGAGGTTGTCCTGAAGTGCCTTGCGGGTTTTCTCGGATGCGATTTGAGAGAGGTTGGCTAGCATGTTGTCCAGCGTGCCGAATTGCTGCAGCAACTTGGCTGCCGTCTTGGGGCCAACGCCCGGTGCACCGGGCACATTGTCCACCGGGTCACCGACCAGCGTTTGGAAGTCGATGACCTGTTCCGGGCTGACACCCCAATCCTGCTTCACGCCGGCGACATCCAGATAAGTCTGCTTGCGCATGTTGTACATACGAACGCGATCGCCGAGCAATTGCCGGCAATCTTTGTCGCTTGTGCAGAGTGTGACATCATAGCCGCGCTCTGCTCCGGCCTTGGCCAGCGTCGCCATAATGTCATCGGCTTCGTAATCGTCCAGCGCGATCACAGGCAGGTTGAACGCTTGCACCACTCGCTCAATCATTGGAAACTGGATCACCAAATCGTCAGGCACTGGCGGTCGATGTGCCTTATAGTCGGCACTGATCTTTGAGCGAAACGTCGGGCCAGGCCGGTCGAACGCAAACACTACATAGTCCGGCTTCATCTCATCACGGACGGTGAAGATGTCGCGTGTGAACCCGTAGACGGCGTTGGTCGGTCGACCGTCAGGCGTGGACATCGGCTGGCGAATCGCGTGATACACCTGAAAAATCAGGCTGTGCGCATCCACGAGAATCAGCCGTGGCGGTGTAGTTGTCATCGTTGGGAAATCGTCGGACCGAGGCGATCAGTGCAGGATGGGATGGTTCCGTTAAGGCGCAGATTACACGGCGGATGCCGGGTGTCAAGGTGCCAGCCGTTGCAACTCACACATCTTTTACGGACAATTGCCCAATGCTCCTGCGCATTGCCAATGGCACCGTGTACGACCCGGCAAACCACGTCGATGGCGAAATCCGCGACATTTGGATTCGCGATGGCCAGGTCGTTGCCAAGCCGGTGGACGCGTTGCCGGATCAAACAATTGACGCGGCTGGCCTCGTCGTGATGCCTGGCGGCGTGGACATGCACACACACATAGCCGGGCCAAAGGTGAATGCCGCCCGCAAGCTAAGACCCGATGATCGCCGCGATGGCGATCCCATTTGGCGAACGCCGAACCAACGCTCGGGAACAGCTGGCAGCGTGCCAAGTACCTTTGCTACGGGCGCGTTGTATGCGGGCTTGGGTTACACGACGGCCATCGACGCTGCCGTGCCGCCGCTTGGTGCGCGGCACGCCCATCTGGAGTTTGCTGACACGCCGGTGGTCGATGCCGGCATGTTGGTTTCCTTGGGTGATCACCAATTCGCACTTGAACAAATTGCGACAGGTGAGGCAGAGCGCCTGCGCGAGTTCGTTGCCTGGATGTTGCACGCCACGCATGGATATGGTGTGAAGCTAGTCAATCCCGGCGGCGTCGAAGCGTACAAACGCGGGATCAACCGCTGCGGTCTCGATG
>JANLTA010000005.1:0-2005 GCA_031362705.1 Gemmataceae bacterium
CGAGATCGGCCGAGCCTTTCGTCAGTGCGGGGAAGATAAGATTGCAGTCCTCATCCACGACAGTCTTCGCGACGTGGCGGCTTAACTCCGACAGCAGATGACTGCCATGCCACTGATCGCGAGTGCGCCTCGCCTGGACTATGATATCTTGCACAGGGCCGATGGCGATGAGGAGGAGTGAGGTCATCGCACAACCTGTTGCGCCCGGTTTGTGGAAACCAACCAATTTGCAAATGCGCTGCGCACAGAAGCCTGTCCGCGCAGTGCAACAAACTCAGAGACATCCTTGTTTTCGGTCGACGTTGCGGGAGCTTCAAGCACCTCAAACCCGGTTTTCGAGCCCGCGACCAACCGAAATTGTCCGCTGGCAAGCGGTTCATAGAGTCCAACTTGTGCAGCCTGCGGCATGGCCCGGTTGAGCCACAGGGCACACGACGCGAAACGCGGCGCACCACCGTTCTGATATGTTAACGGCATTGCCTTGATGATCAGGGGGCTTGCGAGCCGATCATATTGCTTTTCAGCGATCTGCCAACGAAGCCAGAAACCGTCGCGACCTCCAGGCTCGGTGCCATAGTTTGGATCTGCCCTATGAAGGTCCTGCCATTTAATCGGCCGAGAACTCTCGGTGGCGGTCGCTATCGTCCTCTTGCGGCTATCAAGCTGAAACCTGATGCCGATGGGTAGGCCGAAACTGGCTCGAGGCCACGCCATGGCGCTATTGTGGGCATTGCCGTGGCGCATCGGAGAGTGTGCCCACGTCATCGCCGTTCGCAATGCCGGCAGTTGCCGAATTTTATCAGGCTCGGGCCAATTCGAGACCGAAGGGCGGTTCTGGTCACTTGCGGGCGCTGACCTCCGAGCCTGTCCTTGGCTGGGATGCGGTATCGAGCCCTGCCGAAAGTCGCGGAGCCAACCAAGTGAGGTAGTCCAAGCGGTCCGAGCGTCGCTATCGCCGGGACCGACAAACAGATTTGACCCAGAAAGCCACGGCGTAACACCAACTGTTCGATTGGGATTCCCCGGAGCAAAAATATCGCCGCCGTCAATCCCCAGCAATTTGTTGATTGCTGCGCGAGTCGCCTCCTTCGGCAACCATCGATCCATCTCCGATGTCACTGTCAAGCTGCCCACACCGCGCCGTGTACGGCCGCCATAGCCACCGAAAATTAGCCAAGTCCTGATCGTCCGCTCGACGAAACACAAGGATTCTAGCGGACAAGTCACAACAAGAGTGAAGTCGATTTCCGGATTGTAGCGATGTGCTGAAGTTTGAGGCCGGTCTCGTTCCTTCTTATTGTTGGCCACCCACAGCGCATACGCCGACGGGTCTCGTTGTCCGATGACATCCGTATCGCGAGTGATTTGTGAACTCGGTGGCATTGCCGCCTGAACAGTGATTTCCACCTCCGACCGCCCCCCGCCCTCTTTCGGCGAAGCTTTGCCCCAGATGGCACTCTCTTTCGCGAAGAGATCGGCGGCGTCGGTGCACGTATGTCCGTACAGCGCCCGCCACCAGAAGCGTAGTTGACCGCGGATCGAAGGAGCGCGGATGACGTCAATGCGATCGATGTCTCGCGCACGCGGGCTGCCGCCGAAGATCGGGGTGACCACTCGAATGCTCAAGCTAAAACTCGTTGTCTTCGGGCCGCCCACGCGACGACGGGTGCTTGCGACTGGCATGTCCGCCATATTGGGCGGAAGTTTGCGGGCAGACGGCTGATCTTCTGGCATCTTGGGCTCAAACGATTGTTGGGACCTTCAATAGGCGCGTCGCGAACTGGGCGTCTGCTCTGTGCAACGTTGCACGACTAGGCTCTGGCAGTGCGGGGCTTGCCGAGCTGCCGGTGCAGCCCGCCAAGCAGAGACTCGATTTCATGGTAGCCGGCGTGAAGTTTCACGTTCGCAAGATCGGCTTTCCAGTAATTCTTATCGTCTGGCGAGAGCGTACGAGCATTGGCGAGCCAGAGCTGCCCGTACTTGCCACCGATTTGCAGGCCGCGGT
>JANLTA010000252.1:0-7119 GCA_031362705.1 Gemmataceae bacterium
CATCCGCTGACGGCGCGGGTGACGGTGAATCGCTTTTGGCAGGAGCTGTTCGGCACCGGCATCGTGAAAACGAGCGGCGACTTCGGTACAGCCGGCGACTTGCCGTCGCATCCTGAGTTGCTCGACTGGTTGGCCATTGAGTTCCGCGAAAGTGGCTGGGATGTGAAGAAACTGTTCCGCCTCATGGTCACGTCGGCGACTTATCGCCAGGCGGCCGTGACTACTCCGGAGAAACGCGAGAGAGACCCATTTAATCGGCTGCTGTCGCGTGGACCGCGCTTTCGCATGGATGCGGAGATGGTCCGTGATTGTGCGTTGGCATCCAGCAGCCTCATGGTGCGCAAGGTGGGCGGGCCGAGTGTGAAGCCTTATCAACCGGAGGGAGTGTGGGAAGCCGTGGCCATGATCGGCAGCGACACCCGCGATTATAAGCAGGACCGCGGCGACAATCTTTATCGCCGGAGCATGTACACATTTTGGAAGCGGGCCGCCCCGCCGGCGTCGATGGACATTCTCAATGCGCCGAATCGTGAGACGTGTGCCACTCGTCGGGAACGCACTAACACGCCGCTGCAAGCGCTCGTGACATTGAACGACCCGCAGTTCGTCGAGGCGGCCCGGCATCTGGCCCAGTTGGCGCTTCAAAGAGATGTGACCGACGCTGCCACCATTGATTTCATTGCCCGGCGAGTCGTGGCTCGCCCGTTGCGTGCGGACGAGTTGTCGGTGGTCACCAAGTCACTGGCCGATTTGTTGGACCATTATCGCAGCCATGCCGAAGATGCGACCAAGCTGCTGGCCGTTGGCGAGTCGCCGCGCGATAAGAAGATTGACACCGCCACTCATGCAGCGTGGACGATGCTATGCAACCAATTGATGAACCTGGATGAAGCACTGAATAAGTGAGTTTGCACACTTGCTGCCATGAATACAGTAGTTGAATGCGAATCGCATCGATCACCGCCGGGGCGGCGGGCATGTTTTGCGGCAGTTGCCTGCGCGACAATACCCTGGCGGCGGCGCTCATTCGTATGGGGCATGATTGCGTCCTACTGCCCACTTTCACACCGCTGACACTGGACGAGCCGGACCAAAGCACGAAGCGTGTCTTCCTCGGCGGCGTCAATGTCTTTCTCGATGAATACCGCTTCACCCGCTGGCTGCCGGGCATCATGCGACGATGGCTGGACCGGCCAGGTTTGCTCCGTTATGTCTCCCGATTCTCCGGCATCGAGAACTACGAAAAACTGGGCGGGATGGCCGTGTCGATGCTCCGTGGTGAGCACGGTCGGCAGCGACGTGAGTTTGATGACTTGTTGCGTTACCTCGCCGACGATGTGAAACCTGAAGTGGTGCTGGTAACCAACCTGTTGTTAAGCGGGCTGGCGCCGTTGATCCGCGATCGGTTGAACGTGCCGGTCATTGTTGCGTTGCAGGGCGACGACATTTTCCTGGATGCACTGCGGCCTGAACATCGTGTGGCAGCGATCACGGAAATCGGCCGCAACTGCAAATCCGTCGCCGGTTACATCGCCACGAGCCGCTATTATGCCGACCACATGGCCGCGTATGCCGGGTTGCCGCGGGAGGCGATCAGCGTGATCTATCCGGGGCTGGATTTGAGTCCCTACGGTGGCGAACGTCCTCACTGTGCTGGCCCACCCGTCATCGGCTACTTTGCCCGCATCGATCCGCTAAAGGGCCTGCACAACCTGGCCGACGCCTTCGTTCAATTGCAAAAGACAATGCCAGATGTCCGGCTACGCATCTCGGGTTGGTTAGGCCCGCAAAACAAGAAGTACCTCGACGGAATTCTCTCCAGACTTGGCAGCGCGGCGGAATATGTTGCTTCACCGAAACTCAGCGACAAGGTTTCCTTCCTGAGATCGCTGGATGTGTTGAGCGTTCCGACCATCTACCGCGAACCGAAGGGCCTTTATGTCTTGGAATCGCTCGCCAACGGCACACCGGTAGTACTGCCGGCGCACGGCGCGTTCCCCGAATTGATCGAACAAACCGGCGGCGGCGTATTAGTACCATCGGGTGATACGACAGCGCTGGCAAATGCCATCGGCGAGTTACTGACCGATCCGAAACGACTGAACGAACATCGGCAACAAGGACTTGCAGCCATCCGCGAGCGCTTCACCGCTGCACGCATGGCAGAGGATACGTTGCAAGTCATTAACAAGCGTCTTGAGGTTTCATCATGACTCCCTTTCTCTGTCACCGCCGGGTTGAGTTTTGCGATACCGACATGGCGGGGATGATGCACTTCTCCAACTTCTTTCGCTTCATGGAATTCGCCGAGCAGGAGTTTCGCCGGGTGCGCGGGCTGTCTGTCAATTGGGTCGAAGGCGCAGGGCACTTCGGCTTTCCCCGCGTGTCGGCCAGCTGCGACTACCTGAAGCCCGCCCGGTTTGAACAAGTCTTGGAAATCGCGGTGACGGTGGATAAGATCGGCGACAAATCCGTGAGCTTCGGCTTTGAGTTTCGCCACGATGGCGCGGTGATCGCCCGGGGCAAGATGGCGTCCGTTTGCTGTCTGGTGGGCAGCGGCGGCGACATTGAAGCGGTACGCATACCGGACGCCATTCGCATCAAATTGGCGGGTTCGCCACCGGAATAATCGGCATTTTCATCCGGACCCATATTCCTTCCTCGCGCGCCGGCGTTGATCAATTTCGATCCGTCGCATCCCAAATTCGACCTGTCCGCACTTTCTGGTCTATATTTGGTTGGTCAATATGCAGGGAGGTCCCCCCGCGCCGGATGTGCTATGGCCGATGTTACAGCTAAATACTGTGGGCCGACGTATCTTTCGCTGATCCCGGAAGAACTCGATGTGCGAGTTTTCCGGCACCAGATCGAAACAGCGGGCGGCCCCATTGCCTGCTGGTCCTACGTCACCGATGGCCTTCGCCGCCTCGGACAACGGGACGTTGTTTTCACGCTTCGTCGCATGCCCGACGAAGACGATGAGGCCTATCCGCGCGATCCACTCGACTATTTCCAACTGATGTACCAACAGGCGAGCGCGGGTAAGACCGTCGAGACCGGCGGCTACAGTCGCTTCTCGCGCCCCGGCGGCGTCCTCGGTCGCAAAGGCGCGGTCGGCATGAACTATGTTCCCGCGACGCCGCTTAAAGGCGTTAACTATCCCGATCGCATGTTGTCGGCCATGTTGGTCACCAGCGACGAGATCGACGCGATCCGGGCACATGGCAATTACCGTCTGCTGAGTCTGCTTGGCTTTCGTTCGCATCATTTCCCGTATCCGCAATGGTCGGATCGTCGGCGACCCAGTTTACTCTGCATGGCCGACGTGAAAAAGAGCCTGCTTGGCACCACTGCATTAGCGACGGCGCGGGGTTTATATGCCCGACGACAGCGTCACCAAGTCCACGTCCATCTTCCGGACGATCGCGCGGCCACTCTATTAAAGAAGCGACTGGAAGCACTGCCAGCCCGCGGGCCGTTCGTATTGCTCACAGATCCCGACCCCGAGGCCAAGGCACGCCTAGTGTGGAAGCCAGGGATGCCCGTCGAAACCATCGGCTCTGAGAATCGTCCGGAAGCGAGTCTAACCGGCGGCTTCGTTGCGTTCTTCATGTCGTCGAAGGCAGTCGAAGGTGTGCACGTTTGCGAAGATGGCTTCGCCGTGTCCATGCGGCGGCCCACGTGGGAGCGCGTTCGCAATGCTTTGTTGCATGATGAGTCGTTCACGATGCCGGCGGAAGATGGATCGATGAAGCTCGTCTGTGGCATGGAAGCTGAAGTCGAGCCGGTGCATCCCGCTGGCAGCCATTATTACCAGAACGAAGAACAGCTCAAGACTCGAGTGTCGGCTGATGAGTTAGCATGGTTTGATCGTCGGGTCGGCCATGTGGTCGAAGATCACTTTGCTGAAACGCCCGCCAGCGACGGCGAAGCGCTCACAGTGTTTTGTGCTGTTCGTCCGGGACTGCACGCCAAGTTCTGGGTGGTGTGCCAACCCGACGAGATGCCCAGCGGCAGCCACAAACTTCTGCTTCGCCGGCTGGCCGCGTTGAAACCACCGAAGGTTTCCGGCGCGGTGGCGTGGGCACAAAAGTTCGAATTGTGGGGCGGAACCGGCGAGCCGTCGCACTTTGCCCGCATGCCCAGTGAATGGGCGGTTGCACTACCGACCAAAAGCTCGCCAGTCATTCCCGACATTATCCTCGACCACGTTTGGCCAACGGCGTAAGAAAGCTCATGGGTCGCCACCCATGGACTTTCGATGTTAACGATTACCAATCTCGGCAAAGACTATCCCACCCGCTCCGGGCCGCTAACAGTACTCCGCGATGTGTCGCTGACGATGCACCGCGGCGATGCGTTGGCAGTCCTTGGCCCCTCTGGATCCGGCAAAAGCACACTGCTGCATTTACTTGGCACGCTGGACCGCCCGACGAACGGCACAGTCACGCTCGAAGGTGTTGACCCGTTCACGCTCGACGAGCCTGCGCTAGCCGACTTTCGCAATCGCAACATCGGCTTTGTGTTTCAGGATCATCACCTATTGCCGCAATGTTCGGTGCTGGAAAATGTGCTGGTGCCGACACTGGCCCGACGCGATCGCCCGACCGACATCGAAATATGGGCGAGGCAGCTGCTCGACAAAGTGGGACTGAGAACCCGCCTCGACCATCGTCCGGCCGAACTGAGCGGCGGCGAACGTCAACGTGTGGCCGTGGCTAGAGCGCTAATCCAAAAGCCAAAGCTGCTTTTGGCCGACGAACCCACCGGCAACCTCGACCGCACCAACGCCGCCGCCATCGGTGAGTTGCTTCTCGGCATCGCCAAAGAACAAAATGCCATATTAATCGCCGTCACGCACAGCCCCGAATTGGCCGCGAAATTCCCCAAACGCGGCGAAATGGACGATGGACGCTTGGTGATGTCGCCATGAGTCTCTTTCAACTCCTCCGTCGCAATCTGCACTTCCACCGCCGGGCCAACTTTGCCTTGCTGCTGGGCGTTGCCGTCGGCACGGCGGTGCTGACGGGTGCGCTCTTGGTGGGCGATTCATTGCGAGGGAGTTTGGCTAATCGAGCTTTGGAACGATTAGGCGGCGTAGAGCAAGCGATGGTTCTGCCACGTTTCATTCATGCTTATTCGAATGATCTGGCGTTTAAGGCGATCCAGTTGTTTCCTGTGACAGAACGCGCGATCGTGCTCAAGGGCAGCGTCGAAGTCGGTTTGGCCGATGCGGTTCGTCGCGCTGCCGACGTGTCTGTAGTAACGAAAATGGTGTGGCGGAAACCCTTTCACGCTGAGCTTGGTCCTTCCTATTACGCGGAGCGTTTGAGAACCGGTACTCGACCTCGTGGCTATCCCGACACGCTACTAATGGCAATCGCGCCGGAGGCCGGGCAGGCATGGGTGTCGCCGGCCTTGGCTCGCGATTTGGGACTGACTGAAGGGCAGTCGATTCGCATTCGCATTCCAAATATCTCGGCCGTCTCGCGCGATAGTTGGATGGGTCGAAAGACCGCCAACGATTTGACGCAGATATTGGAATTGAAGGCGACACCACTCGCCTCGGATGATCCGCGCGGCCAGTTTAATCTCGAGCAGTCGCTTGGTCCGGCTCGAACGATCTTTGTCAATCGCACGGAACTCGAACAAAAGCTAGGCTTGGTCCAGAGGTTCAATGCTTATTTCTGTTACCGAGAGTATCGATATCCGGCAGAACATTCAAGCAGCGACTTCGGCCTCAGTGTAGCATCGCCAAGATCACGGGCCGAATCGATTATCAAACTTCTGGATCGCGACAACAACAACCAACTCGAGCCTCGCGAATACCGCCGCCGGCTCGCTGAGTCAATGATCCAATCAGCCGACACCAGCGCGGACAAGAAGCTAACCAAAGAAGAACTCGTCGCGTACTTCATCCGTCGTGGCACCATCGATCTGGAATCCGACAGCCTGCTTCTCTCGCCGCCCGCTGTGGAAGCCGCCCTCGCCACGGCTAAAGAACTTAACATCCCGGCAACTTCCACTCTCGTCTACCTCGCCAACTCGATCTCCGATGGCACCAATGAGATTCCTTATTCGGTGATCGCGGCAGTCGAACCGCAGTTGGCCGCGCCGTTAGGGCCGTATTTGGATCCGAGTGAGCCGCCGCTGGCGGATGATGAAATTCTGCTTGCCGATTGGCCGGAGTCGCCGCTTGCGGCTAAGCGTGGCGACACCATCACCGTGCGATACTTCCTGCCTGAGTCCGATGGCAGAGCCACTGAAACATCAGCCACGTTCAAGCTGCGTGGCAAAGTGCCAATGACCGGCGTCGGCGCGGACCCGTATCTCGCGCCGGAGTTTCCCGGCATCACCGATAAACTCACGCTCGGCGAATGGGATCCGCCCTTCCCCTACGACAACAGCAAGATCAAAAAGCGCGACGAAGACTATTGGGACCGCTACCGTCCGACGCCCAAGGCCTACGTGAACCAAGCCGTTGGCAAAAAACTATTCGGCAGCCGGTTCGGCTTCGCCACTTCGGTGCGTTTCGCCGCCACGTCCAATGAAGATGCCAATCGAATCAACGACACTCTGATGAAAAAGCTGCGACCCGAAGACTTCGGCCTAGTCTTCGAGGACGTGCGGGCCAAGGCACTTGCCGCCAGCCAGAGCGGAACCGATTTCGGCGGCCTGTTCCTCGGGTTCAGCATGTTCCTGATTGCTGGGGCGCTGATGCTGGTGAGCCTGTTGTGGAAACTCAATCTCGAAAAACGAGCTTCAGAGTTCGGTTTATTGTTTGCGGCCGGCTTCCGTGTCCGCACTGTGCGACGATTGTTATTAGCCGAAGGTTTAATCGTCGCCGCAATTGGCGCGTTGTTAGGTCTGGTGCTGGCAATCGGATACGGCCAACTCATGTTGAAGTTGCTGGCCGCGCTTTGGCCCGATGAAGGCGTGGCTTCGTTTCTGACGCTGCACGTCGAACCGCAAACGCCGATCATCGGTTTCATTGGAATGCTGATGTTGACGGGGCTGACCGTATGGTGGTCCTTGCGATCATTGCGGCTCGTCGCACCAGCCATGTTGCTGCGAGGCGTTTTGTCCCCCTCGCCCCTTGGGGGAGAGGGGTTAGGGGTG
>JANLTA010000278.1:0-2330 GCA_031362705.1 Gemmataceae bacterium
ACAACCAGTTTGGCACGGAGGCGAGTCCGCTCAACTCCAGGTTGTCGCCACTCAGTGATTTCGGCGGGCCAACGAAAACGCATGGCCTGGCCAAAGGGAGCCCCGCCATGGACATGGGCAGCAACCTGCTCATGTTCGCCAACGACCAACGAGGCGCTGGTTTCCCGCGCATCGTTGGCGCTAGCCCTGATGTCGGCGCCTTCGAAGGCACGTTGACAATTCCAATCGCCACGACGACCCTGAGTACGATCAGCACGGCCGGCGGTATTGTTTACTCTCTTGACTTGGCGTATTTCGACGACTTCGCCGTTAACACGGGGACAATCGATGTCAATGACGTCACGCTCAGCGGACCCGGCTTGAGCGGTCAGGTTGCGCCGAACTCGGTGAGCTTCACCGGCGGCGGAGCATCCGTGGTTGCCACCTACTTGTTCATGCCGCCGGGCGGTAGTTGGGACTTTTTCGACGGCGGCGTGTATACGGTGACGATGGCCGCCAACCAGGTGTTCGATACCGATGGCCCGACGGCGGTTATATCCGGATCATTGGGTTCATTTTCAGCCAGTATCGCCACAACCTTGACGGTGGATACCGCTGCGGATGTCGATGATGGCGTCTACACGGTGGGCGACTTGAGCCTGCGGGAAGCCGTGCGGTTGGTGAATTCCCTGAGTTTTGGAGCCATCGACACGATTACCTTTGCGCCGGCGCTCTCGGGAAGCACGATTTCCTTGTTGACCGGTCAGATTGCGATCACGACGCCGATGGTCATCAATGGGCCCGGCGCTGCACAATTGACCATCGCCGGCGCGGCCGCGGCATCCGCCACCAATCGCATCTTCAAGATCGACATCATTGCTCCCGGCGCGGCAGTCACGATCAGTGGATTGACGATTGCCAATGGAAATGTCACGGGTAGTGGCGGCGCGATCACTCTTGTCGACGAAATGTTGATCACGAACGGCGTCGTATTTTCCGGCAACAAGGCAAGCTCGTCGGGCGGGGCCATCAACACGACTGGCTCCCCATTGATCACGTTGACCAATAGCGCATTCACCAACAACGTGGCATTCGGCGGTAGTGCCGTCTCCATGCCGGGCACTTCCACCATCTCAACGCTGACAATCATCAATTCGACGTTGAGCGGCAACTCCGCCACCAGCGCGGGCTTTAGTGCTGGAGGAAGCGCAATCATCGTCGGTAGCAAAGTGACTTTGAATGTTATTGGCAGCACGTTTACGGCAAATCAAGGACCAGGCAGCACGATCAACGTGACCAGCGGAACAGCTTCGATGGTGAGCGGTTCCACCTTTACCGGAAACAACACGGGGGGCGGCATTTGCCAAACGGGTGGTACGCTCACGATATCCGATTCGACAATTTCGGATTCATTTGGCAGAGCGATTGTCTTCACCGGCACTGGCACCCTCAGTGTCCTCCGATGTGCCATTGACGGTAATACTTCGGGCACCGCCTTGTCCATCTCGAATGCCACGGTCAACATCCTCGATTCGACGATCAGCGGCAACACGGCCACCGGTGCCTTCGACGTTGGCGGTATCACCGCTGTCGGCAACGTGACGATTACCAACAGCACGATCTCCGGCAACACGGCTACAAGCAACGCCGCTCATGGCGGCGGCATCCGCATCTACAGCGGCACATTAACTCTCAACAACAGTACCATCACCAGGAACTCGAGTGGCAACTTGGCGGGCGTCGGCGGAATCAGCATCGGTTCGGCATCGGTCACCATCACTATCAACAGCTCAATCGTCGCTGGAAACAACGCTTTAGTTTATCCTGATATCGGCTCTACCTCGGGGGCGGGCTTCAAGGTCATTGTCAACGACAGCATCATCGGCGTCGTCAATGGTGGCAACGTCACGTTAACGCAGTCCAACTCGCAAATCGGCACATTGGCCTTGCCAATCAACCCACGACTCGCGCCATTGGCCAACTACGGCGGCCCGACGCAGACTCATGCGCTCAATTTGTTAAGCCCGGCACTGAACATGGGATCGAATACGCTCGTGCTGACGAACGACCAGCGCGGCAGCGGCTTTCTGCGAATGGTCGGCACGCAGACCGATATCGGCGCCTATGAAGGCGTCGCCGTGATTCCGCAACCGTACGCGGCACCGGCGGATGTGACCACGGCCGGCGCGACCAGCCAGATCATCAGCATCAATTACACCGACGATCAAGGCATCAACATTGGCAGCATCGACATCAACGACATTGCCATCATCACGCCGGGCGGCAAGATGTTGACACCGACCTTGGTCAGTGTCACCGGCGCAGGCAACAACGTCACGGCCGATTACACC
>JANLTA010000287.1:0-7307 GCA_031362705.1 Gemmataceae bacterium
AGTATGTCGTGCTGTTCACTTCTCGCACCAACGCGGCATCTTGCACCGTGATTTGAAACCCGCAAACGTGTTACTGGACCTCGACGGTACACCGTATGTCACCGATTTCGGGCTGGCCAAAATTGAGAAGAGTGACAGCGGTTTAACCCAGAGCGGAGCGATTGTCGGGACACCGAGTTACATGGCTCCGGAGCAGGCCCAGGCTACAAAGCAATTGACAACCGCTGCAGACGTGTACTCATTGGGAGCGATTCTCTACGAGTGCTTGACCGGACGGCCGCCATTTCGGGCCGCGACCGTCTTCGATACCATTCGTCAAGTTCTTGAGAAAGAACCGGTGGATCCCCTTGTGTTGAATCCGAAAACGCATCGGGACCTTGCGGCAATCGCCCTAAAATGTCTGGCGAAGAATCCTGACCACCGCTACGCTTCGTCAGCCGACTTGGCGGATGACTTGACCCTATGGCTCCAAGGAGAACCAACGTCCGCACGTCCGCCCAATCTGGCAATGCAAACTTGGCGCTGGTTGCGGCGGAATGCTGTAGCAGCCGTGAGCATAGTTGTTCTGGGCCTATTTGCCGGATTGATGCCAATCCTGGCAATATTCGCGATGATGGGCGAAGAGGACGGTGACTTCCTTTATCCGCCGGGCATGAGTGGACTCAATCCGCTGCGATGGTTTCAAATCGTTGGCAGTGATCAGACCGTGCGCTGGAGTGTTCTTTTTACGGCAGCAGTATTAATATTTGGGATTGGCTGGTTGGTACGGCTGGCGGCTCGGCCACGTAACACTCGTGCCGCGATGCGAGCAGGGGCGGTGACTGGGCTAGTGGCGAGTTTGATGGCCTATTCGTTCATGTCGTCGTTCTTGGCTGTCGGGGGGAGAACGCTTGTTAACTCGAAACTATGGATGCACCCGATCAACAGCCGTAATTCGCTTGAACTCAATGACGACGGACCAGAGGTGGAGTATCTTGGACAGTTCCTGCCGCCCGGCGAGCGCTTCGCCGGAGTGCAGCCCAATTGGACGAGGCTGGTGGTCCTTCATCAACGCGCTTTGAATACCAATATGCTTCTGGTTGCTCTGGTTACCGGCTGGGTTATGTTGTTCGTCGTGTTGATCATTTTTCTCGGGCAAACCCTTCATAGTACGTGGGCGGCCGATTACCTGGTTAGTTCGGGGCGCGCTAACCTACCCAGTGTGTTTTGCTATCTCGAATTGAATCTTCCTGCCATCGCTGCACTACTCTGTTGTTCGATCCTCATGGTTGCAGTTTTCAACACGGTGTTGGGCAAAGGATTGGGTGCATCCCACTGGAGTTCCTACTTGACGCAATTTGGGCTGGCCGTCCTGCTTGCAGGTGTCGGACATGTTGGCGTGATTCGCCTCTGGCACCCCGTCGCTCGTATCGTTTTGTACATGGTTTGGATTGGGCTGGTGTTCGCTACGCTTGCCATTACGGATTTGATCTAACAGAGTGACAATCGCTAAAGCTGACTGGGCAACGGCTTTGGTGGACTTCCTGCCGTTTTCAAATCTTGACGGCATTCAGGAGACGGTCCAAAGTAAGCGCCCTTTGCTGCTGTGGGTTTGGATGCATACTCCACCTGTACGCCTGCGGCACCTTGGAGAGTTTCCTATAGTTGGAGAGTTTCCTATAGATCGCTAGTACGGCCATCATGGACGCTCCACGTTGCCGGGCGTATCACGCTCAACAACAATGACTTCTCGGAAACAATCGTCATGAAATACACAGCCGGGTTGATTCGTTGCACCATTGCGTTCGCCGTAGCGTGGCTGATTGGCTTGATGACCACGGCGGCGGCAGCACAAAACCGGCCTGTTGTTACGACGGACCGGGGCATCAGCCCGAAGTTGTACGCAGAGATGCGTTGGCGGATGATCGGGCCGTTTCGTGGCGGTCGCACCGTTGCGGCGACCGGCGTTCCGGGTCAGGCGAACGTCTTCTATATCGGCGTGTGCAACGGCGGCGTCTGGAAGACCACCGACTTCGGGCACACCTGGTCGCCGATCTTCGACGATCAGCCGACCGGATCGATCGGGGCCATTGCCGTCGCACCGTCGAATGCCGATGTCATTTACGTCGGCAGCGGCGAAGGATTGCAGCGGCCTGATTTGTCCACCGGCGATGGCGTTTACAAGTCCATTGATGCTGGCAAGACCTGGCGGAACATGGGCCTGCGCGATGCCCAGCAGATTCCGACCATCATTGTCGACCCGCACGACTCGAATCGCTTGTTTGTCGCCGCACTTGGCCATCCGTACGGTGCGAATTCCGAGCGCGGCGTGTACCGTTCCACCGACGGCGGCACGACCTGGCAACGAGTGCTTTTCAAAGACGACAACACCGGCGCGTCGGCTTTGGCATTCGATCCGGCCAATCCGCAGACAATTTACGCTTCGCTGTGGTCGTCGCGCCACGGACCGTGGGAAAATGGCTCATGGCAGGGAGCGGGCAGCGGACTTCTCAAATCCACTGATGGCGGCACCACGTGGCGGCCGCTGACGAGCGGACTTCCCACCACAGAACAAGGACTCGGCCGCATCGGCTTATTCGTGGCTCCAAGCGATCCGACTTGTCTCTATGCACGAGTCGATGCGCGGCAGCGCGGCGGCGTGTATCGCTCGAATGACGCCGGAGAAACCTGGCAACTGGTGAACAATGAGCAGCGATTGTGGAGCCGGGGTGATGACTTCACCGGTATTCGCGTTGATCCGAAGAATAAGGAGATCGTGTACATTGCCAACACATCGGCATATCGCTCCATCAATGGCGGCAAATCGTTCACCGCCTTCCGCGGCGCACCCGGCGGCGATGACTACCAATCCATTTGGATCAACCCTGACAACAGCCAGATCATTCTGATGTCCAGCGACCAGGGCGCGATCATCACCGTCAACGGCGGGCAAACGTGGAGTTCGTGGTACAACCAGCCGACTGCCCAGTTCTATCACGTAATCACCGACAATCAGTTTCCGTACTGGGTGTATGGCGGACAACAGGAGAGTGGATCGGCCGGCGTTGCCAGCCGTGGTCCGCTCGGGCAGATTACCTTTCGTGATTGGCATCCGGTCGGCGTCGAAGAGTACGGTTACGTCGCGCCCGACCCGCTGAACCCCAATTTGATCTACGGCGGCAAAGTCACGCGATTCGACAAGACCACCGGACAAACGCAAGTCGTTGCGCCGGAAGCGGTGCGATCGGGTAAATATCGGTTCCTCCGAACTGCGCCGCTGGTGTTTTCGACCGTGGACCCGCACATCTTGTTCCTCGGCGGCAACGTGTTGTTCAAGACCCGCAACGGTGGAGACAAATGGGACGTAATCAGCCCGGACTTGTCGCGCGAATCACCAGCGGTGCCGGAGAACATCGGTGCGTTCCGTACTCCGGCGCTCGCCCAACAGCCACGGCGCGGCGTTATTTACACGGTGGCCCCTTCGTACAGGGAAGTGGATGTCATTTGGTGCGGCACTGATGATGGACTAATTCATTTCACGCGCGATGGTGGCAAGAACTGGCACAATGTGACGCCGGCCGACGTGACCTCGTGGAGCAAAGTCGCCATGATCGACTCCGGCCGATTTGACGCCAAGACCGCGTATGCGGCGATCAACCGCTTGCGACTCGACGACCTTCGCCCGCACATTTATCGCACGCACGACGGCGGCCAAACCTGGCAAGAAATCGTTCGTGGTTTGCCGGCGGACGGCCCGGTCAACACTGTGCGTGAAGACCCGATCCAGAAGGGCTTGCTCTTCGCCGGCACCGAACGGGCCGTTTATGTCTCGTTCAACGACGGCGATGATTGGTTGCCGCTTCGATTGAATATGCCGGCAACTTCCATCCGCGATTTGGTCATTCATGGTGATGATGTCGTCCTCGGTACACATGGCCGATCATTTTGGATTCTCGACAACATCACGCCACTGCGGCAGTTCGACGCACACATGCTAAAGAAGGATGTGTGCTTGTACTTCCCGCAGGAAGCGTATCGCGTCCGACGGAATACGAACACCGACACGCCGCTGCCGCCCGAGGAGCCGGCTGGGAAAAATCCTCCGGATGGCGCGATCATTGATTACTATTTGAAGGACGATATCGACGGCGATATTGTGTTAACAATTAGCGATCACAAGAATAGGATCGTGCGTCAGTATTCCAGCAAAGACGTATCCGCCCAGGTGGACGAGAATAGCCTGGCCATTCCAACGTATTGGATTCGTCCACCACAGGTATTGTCGACCAGGGCGGGCATGCATCGCTTTGTGTGGGACATGCATTACGCGCCGCTGGAAGGAATGGGCGGCCAAACATTTGGGATGGCTGCGCTTCCGCGAGATACCCCGGCCGGCCCGTTCGGACCATTCGCCCACCCAGGTGTATATTCCGTCAAGCTAAGAGGGCCTGGCTTCAGCCACGAGAAGACGCTAACGGTGAAAATGGACCCGCGTGTGAAGACGGCACCAGCCGACCTGGAACGACAATTCTCGATCTCGATGCAATGTTATGAAAGCATAAAGCAGATCAACGCCGCAGTGGCGCAAGTCCGACGGCTGCGGGAGCAATTGAAATCGGCCAAAGATCGCGCCGGTGAAGGCGAGCTGACCGACGCAATCGTGGCGCTGGAGACCAAGGCGGCGGCCCTTGAAGGCAGCGGGGGACGGCGACGAGGTCGCCGCTCGCCTGCCGACGGCAATGCCGAACCCAATTTCGCTGGGCTCAGCGGTGAATGCAATTCAATCATGCAATTGCTACAAGAGTCCGACATGCCCCCGACAGCGACCGCAGTGGCCGCGGCTGAAGAAAGTGCCAAGAAGCTGATCGATCTCATGGCTCGTTGGTCCGACTTGAAAACAACTAATGTGAAGACACTCAATGAAAAACTGCGAAGCGCCAAGTTGCCGGAGGTGACGCTGGATGGCGCGACGGTGAAGCCGTAGAACCGGCCGGTGTACCCGTTGGGAAGTCTTTGGATTTGAGGTGCTATTCTCCTTGGCCGCTCAAGTCCCAAAGCAAGGCGACATTGTCTTCGCCCGCCATCGTTTAGTGCAACCGTCGCCGTAAGTACAGTCGAGTGTTCAGACGCCGGTTAGAACTTTTTCTGGCCGGTGTTGAAGCATGGGAACCGCATGTCGCCCGCCTCGTTTTGGCCGCATAGACCGCACTTCCACGTTGATTCAGCGATCCTTTTGCAGTCCGCCATTTCTTGATCGACTCTAACCCCAGTCTACCAGCCTGAAGCTACTCGTGGCGTAGCGTGGCTACGCTCCTCGTCGCCCTTAGCCTTGGAGGGATTGATTCCTGGTTTGCGACTGTCGCTAACGATCCTCTCGCAATCGCTTGCCGGTTTTCGGCTCGGCGAAGCCGTACACGTACATCCATTGGTAGCGCGCTTGGCGGTGAAAGTCGCACCCGCCAGGTTGTTGATCACTCCTGACTCGGTCCCGGTAATCCCAAACCCGAGGTTGCTGGCGCTGAAGGTCAGGCTGCCGGCGTTCTCCAGGATTCGGCCCAGGCCGTGGCCGAAGCTGCTGGTGATCGTCCCGGTGGCCGTGGTCGCCAAGATCGTCTTACCCGTGCCGCCCATATTGCCGCTGGTCCAACCGAATGTCCCCGAAACGGTCAGGGCGCCCGGGCCAGTCAGCGTACCGCCGTCAATGGAGAGGTTGGCCGTCGTCGAAGCGCTTGAAATCGAAAACGCATCGCCAGAAAAACTAACGGTCGCGGCCGATGTGAACTTATCAATGGTCACGGTCCCAGACGACGACACCGTGATGGCACTATAGGCAGGTCCAATGACGGCTTCGTCGATTGAACTGGGCAGCGTGTCGCCAACCCAGTTGTTGGCGTCAGCCCAGTTGAATGTGCCGGCCCCGCCGTCCCAGGCGATCACAGCCGGCTCAATTCGGTCTTCCAGCCGCAGACATCGGAGATTACTGGTCAGAAGCCGCGAACGGCGCCGACGTGCGAGCGATCGGCTTGATCGAGTGATCATGGCCTTCCCCCGGAAATGGTAACTGAGAGGTCTTGCGGAATTTGCCTGAACGTACGGGCTAACTCGCCCCGGTACCGCCAAGCAACACCGCGTTGACTGTCCTAAGAGCTAACCGATGGAATGGCCCAAGAATGTGACAGGCTTCTTGAGAATTATCTTTTCGGATATACTCTTGAGTCGAAATTGGCGAGGTGCTGGCGAAAGGCGACCAAATGGCAAATGATCACCGTGCCGTCAGTTTGTTTGGTGGCCAGCAAAAAGAAGGTACAGTTTACACACCGTTGAACAGCCTATCACCTTACGATCATGGCGAGCCAGAACGCTCGACACCTCACGTAGCCGGGGCGCGAATTGATGATCGGTCGGATTTCTACGATCAGGTGCAACCTGCTTCGGTCACATCGATTGCGCCAAGAAAACTTGGGAAGGGAGGAAGAGATGTAGGAAGCAGATCTGAAACCTTTCATTGGAACCTTGCGGGTGGAAAGCCCGTCCGGTAGCGTCTGACCAGCGGCCGGAAGCGAGTTTTGCGTGGGGCGGGGCGACCCGCACTACGAAGCGTAAACAGCGAGTCCGAAAGCCATGCTATTGAGCGTCGAAAGACCTTTCGCGGGAGCCTTTGCCGTTCGATGACCAAGGGCCATGCCGTGGCACCGTGATGGTCTGGTGTCAGCGGTCCTGCCGGCGTCGGTGTGGAACATGTGCAAACGGACAATTGGGGTTCTC
Source organism: Gemmataceae bacterium (assembly GCA_031362705.1). GTDB lineage: Bacteria > Planctomycetota > Planctomycetia > Gemmatales > Gemmataceae > JAIBBI01. The sequence continues at coordinate 6,745 of JANLTA010000287.1, forward strand.
CAGGAACTTGGGAGATCCTGTCGTTTCCTCAGCGAAGTCCCGGCCGGAGATACCGGGTCACCAACTCCAGGCTTCGGCGGCGCACTCGTCCGTCGGGGAGCGAAAAGAACGAGTGGGCGCTGAGGTACCGCCAAACGAAGGCAACGAAGTGCGGCGGGATGGACGGCTGGAAGTCGTAGCGCTTTGATAGTACCGTCGAAGCAGGGGAACTCGCCCCGGAGGACCCTGTCGAGGGAAGCGAAGCGTCGGCCGGCAGACCTGATCGAGGGAAACATGCTGAACACATCGAGGTTCTCACGCATGTCACCGTAACTCGATCGGATAGCTTCGGGGACCAGCGCGGATGGCCAATCTGTCGGTTGAGGAACCGGATGCGCTAATGCGCGCACGTCCGGGACTGTGGGAGCCCTGGCGGGCAACCGCCAGGGCCACCCGGCCTCGAAGTGTAGTGCTGCCGAGGCGCAATCTCTCATGCCAGGGAGATAATGCTCGTGGTATGCGTCCAACAAGTTGCCGCAGACATAACATCTTCAATTGCAATACTATACTGGCACACTGATCTT
>JANLTA010000340.1:0-4960 GCA_031362705.1 Gemmataceae bacterium
AACTTGTGTTCCAGCAGCGTGGCCCGCCAGGGGTTCCACAGATAAAACGTGATGCTCGGCGTCTCAAACGCCAGCCCGTAGAACTCGACGCGCATGGGCACCCTCCCGGGGTTCATCCTTCAATGTAATCGGTGGGCGACTGCACTCAATGGCGGTCAGTCATTGTACGAGGAAAACCGGTAGTACGGGGCCGGTCGCGCGGATGGAATCGGTTGGTAAGTTCCGCCCTTGATTCGACTTGCGTTCACGGCTAAGCCTTCCAGCTAACGCCGAAGCTGCGCCATAGAATGAACGATTGCTCGACAACCGCCCCGGCCCGGAAGGAAGCGGCCCGCGAAGGAGAGTCTAGCGATGACAATGGAGCCGCCCAAATCAAGTCTGAACGGTCACGCGGTGTTGCTGTCCGACCCTGATATGGTCGAGACCCAGGAGTGGCTCGACTCGTTTGCCGCCGTCGCGGAAACGGCTGGGCCGGATCGTGCCCGCTACCTGATCGCGCAGTTGCAGATCGCGGCACAACGGCACGGCACGGCCGACTCTTCAGGCTTCACCACGCCGTATGTGAACACCATCCCGGTGGAGGAACAGCCGCCTTACCCCGGCGACCGTGAACTCGAACGCAAGATCAAGAGCATCAATCGCTGGAACGCGATGGCGATGGTGGCCAAGGGTCACAACGGCGGCCACATTTCGACCTATGCCAGCGCGGCGTCGTTGCTCGAAGTTGGCTTCAACCATGTATTTCGCGGACCGGATGCGCCGGGTGGCGGTGATCAGGTTTATTTTCAGGGACACGCATCCCCCGGCATCTACGCGCGTGCTTTCTTAGAAGGTCGGCTCAGCCGCGAGCGGTTGGAGAACTATCGCAAGGAAGTCGGCGGCAATGGCCTTTCCAGCTATCCGCACACCTGGTTGATGCCGGACTTCTGGCAGTTCGCCACAGTGTCAATGGGCCTTGGGCCACTCATGGCCATTTACCAGGCTCGGTTCAATCGCTATCTGCATCATCGCGGCCTCAAAGACACATCGCAACAGCACGTGTGGTGCTTCATCGGCGACGGCGAGACGGATGAACCCGAATCGCTCGGCGCGATCACGCTGGCTTCGCGGGAAAAGCTCGACAACCTCACGTTCATCGTGAACTGCAATTTGCAGCGGCTGGACGGCCCGGTGCGCGGCAATGGCAAGATCATCCAGGAACTGGAGACGGCGTTTCTTGGCGCGGGCTGGAACGTCATCAAGGTCATCTGGGGCAGCAACTGGGACGAGCTGTTCGAGCGCGATGTGAATTGCCGGCTGCACAAGCGTTTTGCGGAGACCGTGGATGGCGAGTTCCAGAAATACATCGTCGAGGGCGGCGCATATATTCGCGAACACTTCTTCGGCGTCGATCCCGAATTGGCTGCCCTGGTGGCGGATTACAGCGATGCGGACTTGGAGAAGCTCCAGCGCGGTGGGCATGATCCCGTGAAGGTGTATACGGCATACAAAGCCGCGCTCGAACACAAGGGCCAGCCCACGGTGATCCTCGCCAAGACGATCAAGGGCTACGGACTTGGTGAAGCCGGCGAGGCTCGCAACACCACGCACCAGCAGAAGACAATGACGGAAGCAGCGCTCAAACACTTCCACACGCGCTTTAACATTCCGATCCCGGTCGAGCAGGTCAAAGACATGACCTTCTATCGGCCCACCGACGACAGCCCAGAGGTCAAATACGCACTTGATGTCCGCAAAAAGCTCGGCGGCAACGTTCCCGGCCGGGTGCTGCGGCATCCGAAGTTAAAAGTGCCCGGACTCGACGCGTTCAAAAATGCACTTGCAGGCAGCGGTAAGAATGAAGTGTCCACGACTGGCGCTTTCGTCGGCATCTTGAAGGACGTGCTGCTCCGCGACCCGAACATCGGCAAACATGTCGTGCCGATCATTCCGGACGAAGCCCGTACGTTCGGCATGGATACGATGTTCAAGCAGTTCGGCATCTATTCGGCCGTCGGGCAGTTGTACACGCCGGTCGATGCCAAGTTTTACTTGAGCTATCGAGAGGCCGCAGACGGCGTGATTCTAGAAGAGGGCATTACCGAAGCCGGGGCCATGTCGTCTTTCATAGCGGCCGGCTCGGCTTATGCCACGCATGGTCTGCCGATGATTCCATTCTACATTTATTATTCGATGTTCGGCTTCCAGCGCGTTGGTGACCAGGCGTGGCTGGCCGGCGACATGCGTTGCCGGGGTTTCATGCTCGGTGCGACCGCAGGCCGAACTACGCTCAATGGTGAAGGCTTGCAGCATCAGGACGGGCAAAGTCATCTTCAAGCGTCGATAGTTCCCAATATTGTCGCTTATGACCCGGCTTACGCCTACGAAATTGCCGTGATTATTCAGGACGGCATCCGCCGGATGTACGCCAACGATGAAGACGTGTTCTACTATCTCACGCTGCAGAATGAGGCGCTTGCCATGCCGCCGATGCCAGAAGGGGCGGCCAACGGCATTATCAAAGGTATGTACAGGCTCAAGCTCTCGCCGGTGACTGATGCCAAGCGATCGAAGGTTCACCTGCTCGGCAGCGCGATCATTCTCAAGGAATGTCTGCGAGCGCAAGATATTCTCGCGACCAAGTTCGGCGTCGCCGCCGACGTGTGGAGCGTCACCAGTTACAAAGAATTGCGCCGTGAAGCATTGGCGTGCGAACGCTGGAACACGCTGCATCCCGGAGCTGCGCCGCGCAAGAGTTATCTGGAAACGACGCTGGAAAAAGAGACCGGCACGTTTGTCGCCGCCAGTGATTACATGAAGGCCACGCCGGAAATGATTGCCCGTTGGGTTCCCGGTGGGCTACTGCCACTCGGCACGGATGGCTTTGGCCGCAGCGATGACCGTAGCGTGCTGCGGCGGCACTTCGAGGTGGATGCCGAGAGCATCGCCGTGGCCGCGCTCACGCAGTTGATGCGGAAGAATGAAATCAAGGCGGATGTGGTCGCGAAGGCGATCAAGGAACTCGGCATCGACCCCGAAAAGGCCGACCCGGTCACTGCTTGAACATTGCCAATGGAGTGATGATGGCTGTTGATATCGTGCTGCCCGATTTGGGCGAGAACATCAAGGAAGGCAACGTGCTCGAGATCCGGGTGAAGCCCGGAGACACGGTCGGCCCCGGCGACATCGTGATCGTGCTGGAAGCCGAGAAGAGCACTGTGGAAGTGCCCGCTGGCCTAGCTGGCAAGATCGCCGAGATCGCCGTCACCCAGGGTCAGACAATCTCGCCGGGCGTGGTAATCGCCCGCGCTGAAGGTGCCGCCGCTGCCAGCCCCGCCAAACCTGCCGCAAAGGCCGTGGCCGCCGAGGCAAAGGCTCCAGTCGCGACGGCAACGCTGGCTCCGCCTGTCGCGCGCAATGGCGACGTGGCAACACATCAGCCGCGGTTCTCGCCGGATCAGTTGATTCCGGCCGGGCCAGCCACTCGCCGCATCGCGCGCAAGTTCGGCATCAATCTGCAATCGGTCAAAGGCTCTGGTCCGCGCGGCCGGGTGACGCAGGACGACGTAATCGCTCACGCTCAACGTTCGACCGGAGGCGGCGTGGCTGCCCCCCCCCTGCCGGACTTCGCCAAGTGGGGCGAAGTCGAAGCGCAACCGCTGGAGTTGATCCGCCGAAAGACCGCCGAGCAGATGTCCGTGGCATGGAGCCAAATCCCGCATGTCACGCAAAACGATCTGGCCGACATCACCGACCTTGATGCCTTCCGCCGATCGCAGGATGGCCAAGGCCCCAAGCTCACCGTTACCGCGTTTGCCTTGAAGGCGTGCGCGGTCGCCATCAAGGAGTTCCCGACGTTTAATTCCAGCTTGGACCTGGCGGGCAACAAGTTGATTGTGAAACGCTACTGCCACATCGGCGTGGCCGTGGACACGGACCGTGGCCTGCTGGTGCCCGTGATCCGCGACGTGGACAAAAAGTCGATCAAAGACCTGGCGACCGATTTGGCCGATGTCGCCGAGAAGGCGCGAGCCCGCAAGCTGCCCATCGAAGACATGAAGGGCGGCTGCTTCACCATCTCCAACCTCGGCGGCATCGGCGGCACCGGCTTCACGCCGATTGTGAATTGGCCCGAAGTCGCCATCCTGGGTTTGTCACGCTCCCGTACCGAGCCCGTGTATCAAAATGGCCAATTCGTCCCGCGCCTGATGATGCCGCTGTCACTCTCGTACGACCACCGTGTAATCGACGGCGCCAATGGAGCGCGCTTCACGCGGCGCGTGGCGTCGCTGCTGGAGAACCCCATGCTGTTGTTGGTGGAGGCGTAATACGTAGGCATTGTTGGTCACGAAATAAGTTATAATGACACGAGGCTCCCGACACACGAGAATTAGTATCTGCTATGGAACTCACCTGGGCCTATTTGTTAATCATCCTCGGCCTTGCACTACTGGCGGCGGAATTGTTCTTCCCGACGGGGGGGGTGCTGTTCCTGGCGTCGGCGTTTGCGGTGGCGGCGGGCGTAGTGATGACGTTTTTTTACGGCGACGCGGCGACCGGGTTACTCACCATTGTCGGCGTGTTTCTTGCCGGGCCGATGGTGACCTGGGCAGCCGTTCAGCTTTGGCCGCGGACGGCGTGGGGCCGGAGGCTGATGCAGACCGGGCCGGAGGAAGACGCCACGGTGGCCACCATGCCGGTGAATCTGGAGCTGGAATTATTGCGGGGCCATTATGGCCGGGCCATCTCCGACTTGCGCCCGGCCGGCGCGGTCGAGTTTGACGGCAAACGGGCCGATGTGATGAGCGAAGGACCGCTGATTCCGGCCGGCTCGTGGGTGAAGTGCATCGATGTGCGGGCGGCCAAGGTGTTCGTCCGCAAAGTCGATGCCCCAAACCTCGATAAGATCAACCTCGAAGACTTTCCGAAATAACACGAAAGGTACGCCATGCTATTGCTCGCCGATTGGATCAACGACCTA
>JANLTA010000361.1:0-1884 GCA_031362705.1 Gemmataceae bacterium
GTCTTTTGGTATGGCTCGGCATTGCAAGGATGTAGCTCATCACAACAACAATAAACGACAGATAGGGTCGCATGGCTTCCATAAGGAACTCCTTTCCACCGATTCATACCCTAATTCGTTCGAACACGCAAAACTAGGACACTACCCGGAATTTAAGAACTGTCGCATACTCTGCACTCTCTACCTGTTAATTGGCGGGGCGTTTTGGTTCGCGACGCAAACTCTTTGACCCGCTGGTTAACAGGAGGCGCGCAATTGGATCGATGTGACGCACTCAACAGTTGGCTTAGCCGCCTCGCCGTAGCGGCTTGCTGCCGGTAATCGTCCCAGCCAACGGGCCGGTCGGTAGTGTGACTTTTATCTCAACGCCGTTCATGTCGATCTTGGCTGGCACTCGGACCGAGTGCGAACAGAGCCGTCCTCAGTTGAATCCCGAATTGGCCTGGTCTAATACACCGCTGCCGGGCTCGCACAAGAGAATTGTCGCTTCCGCGCCGCGCGTAGTTTCAATAGTCCTTCGACCAATGTCGCAACCCATCATATAGAGTGACCCGGCGACCACGTTCGGCCGCACCGTCACAGTTTCCCCAGGTTTACCGACTCCATCGTGGTCAACGGCCATCCGCAGGCCGGCCAACGGCGTGTGCATGGACTCTCGGCCTTGATCGATAGTCACATCATAGTTACGTGATTCGCTGTTGAACCAATATTGCCAGACTTGGCCGTCGGCGTCCTTGATGACCATTTCGAGTGAGTCGATGCGGAACTTGCCGGCAGCCACCGTCGCGGGTCGCTTTACATCGTGGATGACGGCCAACTCGCCGAATTCGCTGACATAGTGTGCCTTGAGTTCCAGAATCTCGGCACTGGGTAAATGATTGATTTGCAGTCGCAGCGTGCCGGTCTCGTTGGGCCGCTCACGAATGCGGACATGCAGGCCGTCGGCGTCCGGTAGCAACAGAATTGCCGTTTTATCGATGGCGACGGCAGTACCAAGCAAGAATTGCTCGGCGATCGGTTCAAACTTACCATCGTCGTCGAGGTCCAACCACACGCGATCGGCGCCTGCCTTGTCGAAGCAGCCATCGCCGTTGCCATCGATGAGCATGGCCGAATACGCTTTGTCGCCGACCCTGATTGAACCAGTCGTGAATCCGCGAACCGCGCAGGCAATTCCCTCGCCTCGTTTGCGGACCAGCAATGTCCGTTCGGGAGTCTTGCCCTTGGCAAATGGGATGGCCACGCGCACCTCCAATGGCGTGGCGCCGAGGTGATGCCGTTCGCTGGTCGCAAACCGCCCATCGGCATCGGCGTCGAGCCAAACCGTCGACGACTCCGCGTGCCAAACGATGCCGACGCGTAGTTTGGCTTCGTAGCCGAGGGTGATGGTTCCGAATGTCGCACTGTCGGGTGTGCGATCATCCGCGTGCAATGGCTGCGTCGGCGTCTTGGCCAGTTGCATCGTCTGATACATGACGACGGATCGGCCGTGGTGATGCGTCTGATCAACGAATCGCCAAGTGGCATCTGGTGGGGCGGCGATTGCGGCGGATAGCAACATCAGAGAATACATAACGGCCTCGCAGTTGGACGAACGAGCGACCTCAATTCCCAAAAGCCGGACGCACCTAGTCGTCGAGAAATCGATCGTGGATGCAATCGCCAAACATCGACAGTTGTTTGAAACGATCTGCATCGTTGAGAATCGAAACAAGCTCAACGAGTCCCGTATTTCGGAGCTGAGTGTTGTTGTTAGAATTGTTAAGCATGAGATCGATCAGCTTGATTCCCTGGTCAGGGTCGGCCAGGGCCAAGGCGAACAACCAATTGCGGTTGCCCTTCATGGCCTGCGTCAGGAATGCTTCAGGCGACGCGGCACAAGTC
>JANLTA010000363.1:0-1831 GCA_031362705.1 Gemmataceae bacterium
CCAGCCCCTGGGGTTGCTATGGCATTTTTCTGAGACGTCGTTTAAATTGTTCGAATTTTTTCTTACGACCCCTCTCGTCGAAGACGAGGGGCTCCAAGCGGCGCTGAAAGCGGCCGGCGGTGGTACGCCAAGCGAGCCGAAGGCGCTGGCTGACATGCTTATCAAGCAGGGCGTGCTGACACCATTTCAAGCAAGCCTGCTGATCAATGGCAAATGGCGCGGCTTTCTCATCGCCAACGGCAAATACAAGTTACTGCAACTGCTTGGCATCGGCGGCATGGGAAAGGTTTACCTGTGCGAACACATTCGCATGAAGCGGTTGGTGGCGCTTAAAGTTCTGCCGCTGGACAATTTGAAGGATGAAGATGCCGTGGCGCGCTTCACTCGCGAAGCCGTAGCGGCGGCCGCGCTGAACCACCCCAACATTGTCAAGGCGTACGACCTCGATCAGGATGGGTCGCTGCACTTTTTGGTCATGGAATACGTGGACGGTTCGTCGCTGCACGAGATTGTCAAGAAACATGGGCCAATGGAAATCGCCCGTGCTTGCCACTACATCGCACAAGCATCGCTGGGATTGCAACATGCCCATGAGGCCGGCTGGGTCCACCGCGACATTAAGCCGGGCAACTTGCTGCTGGACCGTGGCGGCACCGTCAAACTGCTCGACATGGGCTTGGCACGACTGTTCCAAACCAAAGCCGGCGACAGTCTCACGCAGCGTCTCGATAACAACAACACGGTACTTGGCACCGCTGACTATCTATCACCGGAACAAGCCCTGAACAGTTCCGATGTGGACATTCGCGCCGACATCTACAGCATGGGCGCGACGCTTTATTATTTGCTTGCCGGTCGCGCTCCATTTGAACGCGGCACGATCACGGAGAAGCTGCTGGCGCATCAGCAAAAGGAACCCGATCCGATTACGGAGCTGCGAGCGGATGTGCCGCCAGCCCTGGTTGCGGTGCTGAAAAAAATGATGGCGAAGAAACCGGTGCATCGGTTTCAAACGCCTGCCGCCGTCGCCGAGGCCATGGCTCCGTGGGCCAGCGGACCAATCGAACCCCCTGCGACCGAAGAAATGCCGAAACGATGTCTGGCGCTGGAAGCGCTCGCGTCCGGTACGCCTTCGGGACCAATCACGGGCATCAACTACCGCACGAATTCCGGCGCGGCCCGTCCGGCCAGCGCTGTGTTGTCATCGAGTCACATACTCCGCAAGGGGATGTCGCCCATTAAATGGCTGGTGGAACCCAAGCGGCGGACCTCAGTCGTCGTCGCTGGTGGCATGGGCGTCGGCATCTTCGGTGTCGGAGTGTTTTGGCTAATTGCAAGTTTATTTTTCGGCAAACCAGATGAAAAACCGCAAGCGAAGGCACCACCGGCAGTTCCGCCAACGCCCGTTGTAGTTGCGAAGCCACCTTCGCCAGTTGAGGTCAGTTCAGGTTCGATCACACCCGCGGTCGCTGCAAAGAAGATTGGTGAAAAGGTGACCGTCGAGTTTCCCGTGGTATCCACTGGTGCTACTAAAGACGGCGGGAAGGTGTTCCTCAATTCAACGGCGGGTCGAGACAAGGACAATTTTACTGTCGTGCTGGAAATGAAAGACCTGGACGCTGCCCTTAAACAAGCCGGTATCACCGACGCGAAGCTGCATTATGACCGGAAGATCGTCCGGGTGACGGGAACTGTTGCCTTGTTCCGCGAGTCACCTCAGATCGTGGTTAGGGACTTCGCCCAAATTGTTGATGTGGGCAAGTAGCCTACGCTCCACCCAATAACTTTGATCCCTTTGGGCTGAGTTGCACGCGCGAAACCGGCAGCCGCG
>JANLTA010000396.1:0-2314 GCA_031362705.1 Gemmataceae bacterium
GCTTTTTGACGTCGGCCGCCTCACGCCTGTTCGAATCTCCCACCAAGGCCTTCCACAAGGCGGATGAGAGTCGTCCAATGACGATATTGCTAATCGTCGGTTCTTTCGTCTGACTCTTTGCAATCGAAGATTCCAAAAGCTGGCGGATTTCCTCGACGGGAGTTTTGGGTGCGATAACCCGCAGTTTTGGCATGCGCTGTTTGGCCGTCGGCCGCTCGAGGGACTTGAAGCCTCGCGCCTGTTGAAGCAGTGTTCGCGCTTCAAAGGCGTCAATCAGAGGGTGAGCGAGTTTTCTCGCGCGCGTGCGGAAAGTGCGGTAAAGCGACTGTGCCCGCCTCAAGTTTGGACTACCGCCAGTCGCCAAATAGATACCGAACTCTTCGTCGAAAAGCGGTGCGACTAGTTCTTCCGTGGGTCGATCTGGAAAACGAACCCAAATGCGGAGCGGCTTAGCGACGACGAGGCCTTCCGGCGATTGGAACGTCGCCCGAAGTGTATAGCGACCAGGTATTTGAAATGGGAATCCATTTGCGCCGTAACCTAAGAACACTCGAGCGTAGACGGAGGGCTGACGAGCCTTCGTGAGCCTTAATCCGTCGATGATGGAGCAACGCCGCACGACAGGGCGAAACACTTCAGCGCGACCGTCGGGTTTTTCAATGACCACCCGCATCGTCCCGTAGCCCGGGTGTGGAGGTGTTGCGACCTCTGCGGATGCCACTTGGCCGCGCAACGCAAGTTTTGCTTCTACCTCGACTGGTTCGCCGAACTCGTACATTGGCAGGCGACCGCGATTGGGACGCACCCGAAGTGACATGGTCAGTTTCGCACTACGATGTCCTTCCAGGGTTTCCAAAATGTCTTCAGAACTCGTGCCGACAAACTTCGATCCAAAAATGGATTGTTCCCAGCTTGCGTGGCGGAGAAACTTCAGTTCACCGGGGTCGAATGTGAAATTGAAGTTTTTCCAGTATTCATCATCGCCTCCAGGAAACTTTGACGGGTAGTTCATAAAGGAACTACTACCGGAGCCGGCGGATGGCGATCCTGACTCAAAGGCATGCGGTAGATTGAATCCGTGGCCCAGTTCGTGAATTGTGGTCCGGGCCAAACGTACTCCAAATGGCGGACTGTTGCCTTGCTCGGCCAAAGTCTTGTGAAACACCGCGGAGCCGCGTCGCCCTGTCAAGTCGAACATTACTCCGCGAACCCCTGCCTGGCCGGAATAGCGAGGCACAAAAAGTGAATAGGCTCGCCACGAACGCGGCTCATTACCTGGGTCGAAATCGTCAAAATTCGCTTTCATCGCATTCAACAGTTCCCCGTCGCTCCAAGAATCATCCGCGCCGGCCGGCAGGTTAAATCTGTTGATAGTATTAGTTTCAACTGCAATGCCCGCGTGCAGCAGGCAGGTCGTCAGGTTCGTGGTGGTACCCTTATGTACAAATGAGTTGTCGAGTTGATTGAGATCGAAGTTGACTGCGTCGATTTCCCATGAGACCAGCCGAAAACCGGCAGGCGATGAAGAAGACAGTGTGGCCGAACCTGAAAAACTACCGAGCGTGTAATCCAATCGAAGGTCAGTTGACCCTGCAACTTTGACGAGACGTAGTCGATGGCCGCCAAATTCGACTGTTGCTTCCGATCCACCTGCCGGCAGCGTCAACGTGGCCCGCCGCTCGGAGTCGTTAGAGGTCAAGGCAGAGTCAGTACAGAAATGATATACGGGTTTAGCAATCGGATTGCGCAGGAGGCTGGGCGGCATCTTTAGAGTGAATTGGTCGTAGACCTCGCCGCTCACAATATCAAATAGCTTGTCGCAGCGAATTACGAAATAAAAGACCTTATCGTCGGAAAGTCCGCCGAAGCGACCATGAGAGATCATGACTCCGCTACCTCGTTGACTTAGCGTGACAACAGCACGCTAGCGACGCAACTTGACCCTAACTAAAACGCGTTGTCGAGATAGCAGTGGCTTAGACAAAAGTAATTTCTCCCAAAAGGCGATAGATTACGTCAATTCTGCGGATTACACAGCCGATTATTCTGATGTCAGTCGCTCATTATCAACCTGTTTACAAACCATTGGGAGTTCGCGATGCGTCGTCCAATCGCAAAAATCCTAACTGCTTGCCTCGTTGCATCACCGGGGTGCGCGGGCCTTGAAACGCGCAAAGTACCATTGCACGAGCGCCAGGTTGGTGCAGATCATCATTATGACGGCTTCCGTTACTATTTGCCCAGAGCACACGTACTAGTGGCAAACCGTATTGAAATCTCTCGCGACTACAAAATCTGCGAATTGGCACCGATT
>JANLTA010000459.1:0-2823 GCA_031362705.1 Gemmataceae bacterium
AATCGGTCTGTTGCGCCTTCGGCCGCAGCAACAATGCACATAGAGCAGGACTGAGAGTCAGTGAATTGAGTGCGGAAAAGAAAGTCGAGACCGCGATGGTCACGGCAAACTGACGGAAAAACTGGCCGGTGATACCGGTAATAAAAGCACAGGGAATGAACACGGCCATCAACACAAGTGAAATGGCAACGATGGGTCCGGCCACCTCATCCATCGCCTGGCGCGTCGCTTCATGCGGTGACAGATTTAATCCGTGTTCCAGCTTATGTTCGACAGCTTCGACCACCACGATCGCGTCATCCACCACGATGCCAATTGCCAGCACCAGGCCGAGCAAGGTCAAGTTGTTCAGGCTGAAGCCAAGGAGCATCATGACCGCAAACGTTCCGACAATGGCAACGGGTACAGCGATCAGCGGAATTAATGTGGAACGCCAGTTCTGCAGAAAGACCAAGACGACGATGCCCACCAAAATGATGGCATCGCGCAATGCATGAAAGACCTCAGCAATGGACTCGTCAATAAACGGAGTCGTGTCGTAAGCGATCGCATAATCTACGCCGGCTGAAAAGTTCGCCTTAAGCTCAGTCATCCGCTTGCGGATGCGATTAGCTGTTTCGAGAGCGTTCGAACCCGGCAATTGATAAACGCAGATGCCGACCGATGGTTTGCCGTCCAATGTACAGGTGGTGTCTTCGGCCTTGGCTCCAAGTTCAATGCCACCAAAATTGCGCTGCTCATTGGCGTTGTCGGTCGCCGGTCGACGATCGGAAACCACGTCACGGAGGCGCGTCACCTGTCCATCGGCTCCCGTTCGGACAATGATCTCGCCAAACTGGTCCGGGTTGGCAAGTCGGCCAAGGGTGCTCAGTGAGTATTGAAAGGCAAGTCCCGTCGGGACCGGCGGCCGGCCAAGAGCGCCCGCCGCTACTTGGACGTTTTGCTCGCGGAGTGCCCCTGTAACATCGGCGACACTCAAATTGCGGCTGGCAAGTTTGTCCGGATCCATCCACAAGCGCATGCTGTAATCTTGTTGCCCGAACATTGTCACGTCGCCGACACCAGACAATTGCTTGAGCTCGTCCACAATATTGATCGTGGCGTAGTTGCTGATGTATAGTTGATCCTTCGACCCATCCGGAGAAAAGATATTCACGAGCAACAGAATGCTGGGCGACTTCTTCTTGACGCTGACACCCGTTGCTTTGACCTCGGAAGGCAGCGTCGGCAACGCTAGATTGACCCGGTTTTGCACCTGCACCTGGGCAATATCAAGATTGACTCCCAGTTCAAACGTGACGTTGAGGGTGTAAATACCATCGTTGCTGGATTGCGACGACATGTAGAGCATGCGCTCCACACCGATGACCTGTTGCTCGATTGGAGCGGCAACCGTCTCGGCCAAAACCTTGGCGTTGGCACCTGCATAAGTGCAAGTCACACTGACGGTCGGCGGCGCAATCTCCGGGTATTGAGCGATGGGCAGAAGCATCACCGCAATGCCGCCGGCGAACACGATCACTATGGAAATGACCGCCGCGAAGATCGGCCGGCTGATGAAGAACTTGGATATACCTGACACTGATGATTCCTCAGATGGCTGGAGATTGTGTCGCTATCGAACAAGCGTGAGCTATTTCGCCGCAGCCGGTTTGGCGTCGACCAGCATGCCGGCACGCACCCGCTGAAGTCCAGTGACAACAAATCGGTCATCGGCACGCACAGGCCGAGTCTTTGTTTCGCCGGGCGCGCGAACCGAATTGATCACACGAAACCCATCGACGACCGCTCCGGGTTCGAGGTCCAACCGCGCGGCCTTGTTCTGACTATCGACGACCAGCGCATAGCTGACACCCTGGTCGGAAAGCACGGCCGTATCCGGGATCAACATCGCCTTCTGCGCTTTGCCGATGGGAATGCGAATCCGCGCAAACATCCCGGCCGCCATTAGGCGGGCTCCGGTCGTCGGCTTAGCGTTCGTGAATTCGGCTTTACAACGAATGGTGCCCGTCTTGGCATCGACTTGATTGTTAATGAACTTGATCGTGCCTTTGCCGGGGTAGGCCGTGCCATGAACTGCCAGGCCCATTTCGGCGGGTATTTCACCCTCGTTGGTTTTAAGGTCCACCTGGCCCTCCCGCGCGATTTTTTGCAGCCGTTGCAGCGTGTTTTCATCCACGTCGAACGTCACAAACATTGGATCGAACGAAAACAATGTGGTGAGAAGTGTCGGGGAGGCGCCGCCGGCGATCAAGTTGCCTTCCGTGACAAGAGCGTCACCGATGCTTCCATTGATCGGAGCGCTAATCAAACAGTACCCGAGATCAAGTTGTGCCGTGCGAACTTTGGCTTTCTCGGCTTCGACTTGCGCTTTGTCCGATTCGACTTTGGCCTTATCCGCCTTCACGACAGCTTCCGCCTCAAGCATGTCAGCCCGTGACTTATCGAATTCCTCCTGAGCGATGGCATTAGTCGCCATCATTTTCTCGGAACGCTTGAAGTCGGCCTTTGTACGAATCAATCGCGCCTCGGCCCGAGCAACTCCGGCCTCGCTCATCGGAATCTCGGCGATTGCTTTGGCCAGGTCCGCTTCCGCTTTGGCCAAAGCTGCCTTGAATGGCTCCTGATCAATTTCAAACAGCGGCGAGGCGGCTTTGACCTCGACGCCAGGCTTGAAAGAAATCTTCTTGAGGTAACCGCTCACACGGGCGCGAATTTCCACTTCCTCCGGTGCTTCGACACGCCCGGTAAAAAGCTCGTACTGAGTGACTTCACGCTCGACGGCGGGTGAAAACACCACCATGGGCGCGGCAGGCATGGTGG
>JANLTA010000483.1:0-8418 GCA_031362705.1 Gemmataceae bacterium
GTCGCAGTGACGTGCGGATTAAGCGCACGCGCTGCGGATCAAGGTGTTGCAAGTGCGGTGCGGCCAAATCCACAAGTGATGGGCCGGCCAACCGCAGTCGCGGCATTGCCGTATCCAATCGCTTCGGGTCGTCTTTGCCGCCGCCGGCCGCTTCCATGATTTGCTCGATGAAGTTCTTCGGCTCCGGCACCACGCGGACATCGTAGTCCGTGATCTTGGCTTGCTCCGCCACATAGCGGACCGCGTCCTGCATCGTGCCGATCTTGTCCACCAGGCCGAGTTCCAGAGCCTGTTTGCCCGTGTAGACCCGGCCACCGGCAAGATCGTCAATCGGCTTTTTCAAACGATCACCGCGGATCGCTTTGACGTGGCCCTTGAACACGCCGTAGATCTCATCCATGTAACTCTGCATACGCTCACGTTCTTCAGGATTGAACGGAGTGGCCGAGCTTAACATGCCCGCGTTCTTGCCGCGCTGGTACGGCGTAAACGTGATGCCGGCTTTCGCCCACATGGGGTTGGTAATCAACTTGCCGCTGACCACACCGATTGAGCCGGTGATGGTCGATTGGTCGGCGAAGATAATGTCGGAAGCACACGCAACATAGTAGCCGCCGCTGCCGGCCACGTTGCCCATCGACACCACCAGCGGCTTTTTCGCTTTGACGCGCCGGGTGGCATCGAGGATGATTTCACTCGCAACGGCCGATCCGCCGGGAGAATCCACCCGCAGGACCACGGCCTTCACCGCGTCATCGCGGGCGGCCTCGTCGAGTGCCTTCCGGATGTCCGTGCTATAAGCGCCACCGCCGCCACCAAACGGGGATGCCTGACCGGTTCCCACTGAAATCGGACCATCCACATAAACCACGGCAATGGCCGACTTCGTTGACGTCTTTTTCGTCTTCGTGTCGTTCATCGCGTCGCCGAGCAGCTTGAAGATGGCAAACGGGCTACTGAAATCGAGTTGCGGCGTCTTCTTCTCGCCGTATTTGTGATCGAAGGCAAAAGTGTCGCCGACTTTGGTTTTGACGAAACCTTCAAAATCTTGACGATGCTCGACGGCATCGATCAACCCGGCGGCCTTGGCCTTCTCGGCGGAGTAGGGTCCGTTATCAATCCAGTTCTTGACTTTGGTGGCATCGACACCACGGCCCTTGGCGATCAGGCCAACGTAGGTATCGAAGATCCCGTCAATGAGCCAGTTCTGCATGGCGTGCGCTTCCGGACTGGCGTCAGTACGCATGAACATTTCAGCAGCACTCTTGTACTTGCCACATGTCAGAAAGTCAGGTTGCACGCCAAGTTTGTCGAGCAAACCGCGGATGAACATCGCTTCGCCAAACATGCCGGTGATCGAAAGGTCGCCGGTCGGCACCATGCTGATCCGCGTCGCGCCGCACAACAGGGCATACTCGCCCATGCCCATCGAATCGGAGTGCGCGAAAATCTCTTTTCCGGCCGCGCGGAGCTTGACCATCGCCTGCCGAATTTCCTCTTTCTGCGCTGAGCCAATTTGCGAACCATCGGCCAGCAAAACGACGGCCTTCACATGCTCGTCGGCCGCGGCCTTGTTCATCCGCTCAATCGTCTCTTTCAGGCTCGTCGCCTTATCGCCGCCAAACGGCATTGATTCCCCGGCCGACTGTTCGGACATTGCTCCGTCGAGCTTGAAGACGACAATTGTCGCCTTATCCTTCTTTGTTTCTTTCGTCTTGGGTGCGTCCTGAGCTTGGACGGCGGGGCAGACGAGAACGGCCAGCACAGCGGCCGATCTCAACGTGGTAATCCAGCATCGCAACATTGCAATAACTCCTGAATAGGGCGTTTGATCGATCATCGCCCGCGGAGGGACATGCGCTGCGGGTGACCCGCTACGTTATTCGCCCCGGCGGGTGCGGGATTGTACCACTGGTATCTTATGGGACGGGTAGTGTCTTAATTTGCCACGTCGCGAGAAATTGACGGATACGAAGTGACTTCATCTTCTTTGTGAATTCCTTTGTGTTATTTGTGTCTTTGTGGTGAGTTCTTAAGGCCAATCACAAAGACACAAAGGGCACGAAGGAAGCACGAAGAAAACCAAACTGAGACACTACTATGGGACGGTAGGTACGGTAATTCTCGTCGATTATCGCAGCGTTCGCAGGAACGCGGCGACTTCGTCAATCGTCAGATGACCTTTCTTGGTCTTGTCCAACGAATCAAAAAGCGGCTTAAAGCGATCGGGCAGTTCCTCTTTGGTGACCTTGCCATCGCCATTCTTATCCAGCGACTTCGCGATCATTTCCGAGCGAGCGGTGGTTTCGATCTGGGTAGCGGCTTCCGGATTGTTGGGATCGCGCGGGATGGCCAGGTCAAAGTAGCCGATCATCATCTCATCCCACGTTTGGTCACCCCAGCGGACTGTCTTTTTCGGGTTCGGGTTGGAGAGGTTGTTCTCCGAGTTGTCGAAATGCGCGACGGCATGCACCTTGGTGCCGGTCGGCAGCAACCGCGGCTCGGTCAGCCGGTAAAACGTCTGCCAGTTGAAATCGTAATGTGGCACATCCAGCAGCATTTCCTTCTTGTCATCGGGAAAGACCGCTTCGTAGGAAAACGATTTGCCGCGCAGATGCATGTGCGGGCTGTAACCCAGCAGCAGCGACCCCGCCGGCGACGCGAACGACATGGCCTCCGCCCGCCAATTGTCATCGCCCGGCGGGATGTTGATCCGCCGCTGCACCGCGCTCGTGGTCCTCACTTCATATTTGACATCGCTCGCATCCATGAACACCAACCCGAGCTTGGTGATGTCCTGCTGCTTCGATCCGTTGGGCGTGTAGTGGATCTGAAAGACAATCTGCGACCCTGCCGGGATGCGCTTGGCCATGCCCGGCGGATACGGTTCGGAACGCAACCCCGGCACATACGAGGCAAGAAATCCGCTCAACCCCCCTTCCCCTGGCACGTCGCGATCCTTGGGGCTCTTGGCAAACACCAAGACATGATGCACGACCGCCCGATTGCCCGGAATGACCTCATGAGCCTTGATCCACTTGTCTTCCTTGAAGCCGCTATCCATCACGAAGTACTGGTAACGCACCACACCCTCGGCCGGCACGTCGTAAGGCTTTGCACGCATGGCGATCACAGCGTCGGGAGCCGTTTCGAGTTGCCAACCTTCGGTGTATGTCTTGGGCGCGGGCAGTAGTTTCGGATCGCCTTCCGGTGCGCCCGCCGCGACCCAATCCTTGATGAGTTTCTTCTCGTCATCACTCAACCGGCGATCATTGCGGAACTTGCCGTGCTTGGGATCAGCGTGCCACGGCGGCATCCGACCGTCGTTGACGACTTCAAGAATCATGTCCGCCCACCCAGCAGCCCGCTTGTAATTGGTCAGCGAAAACGGCCCGATTTCGCCAGCACGGTGACATTCCACGCACCGATCATTGAAGAGCCGGGAAATCTGGTTGGCGTAAGTCACTTCCGCATCGGCCTTGGGTTCACGCACTCGGCCAATCAAGCAACCGCTGGATTCGGTCTTAGCATTGCTGATTGCTTTGCCCGCGAGCAACTCATCAAGGGCAATGCGCAGATCTTCCCGTTGCGGTTTGTCTTTCACGAAGCCGATACCGTACTGGTCATCGACACGTCCGGAGTAACGAATGGAACGATCTTTATCGAGAACCACGACCTCAGGAGTCCGCTTCACGCCCAGTTTGTCGGCGACTTGATTGCCAATGTCTTTGAGTAACGGGAAGTCGATCTCGTGTTGTCGAACGAACGCCGCGAGTTGAGTCAACGAGTCCTGACTATTTGGATCAATGCCGAGAAAGGCAACGTTCTTATCGGCATACTCTTTCGCCAGCTTTCCGAGGATCGCGCCATATTGCTTTGCCAACGGACATTCGACGCCCAGGAAGGCCAGCACGACGATCGGTTTATCCTTCAACTCGGATAGCGAATGCGACTTGCCGCGATGGTCTTGCAATGTGAAATCGTCAACGCCCGGCCCACCGGCAAAGACTACTTGCCCCAACAACGCGGCGACAACGCATGTGCAAAGATACTTCATAGAGCGCCCTGGCCTCATGTGATTCGGTTCTAGATCATACCTTATTCTGCGGATTAGGTTTCATCGGCACACTGCGCAAATGACAACCCGGTCACTTTTTTCCCAGCGACCATAGGTAATGTTGCGAACGCACGAACAGCGAACCATTGGAGATTGCCGGGCTGGCCAGGCAAATGTCGCCCATATCATTCATCGCAAGCAGTTCGAACTTCGGGCCAGCCTTCACTACTCGGACCTGGCCTTCCTCGGAGATGAAGTACAGCCGGCCGTCGGCCGCCACGGGCGATGCAGTGTAGGTAATACCACCCAGGCGCTCTTTGTAAACTTCGTCACCGGTCGTGGCGTTGAAGCAGGTCACGATGCCGGCGTTCGTGCATGTGTAGAATTGCTCGCCGTAGACGATTGGCGTGGTCATATATGGGCCGCCGCGCATTCGGCTCCAGGCAATGTGCGCACCACCTTTGTCTTTGACATCGAACGACAGATCGCCGGTTGCACCGGGGCGTATGGCGAAGATCGGCTGAATTGGCCGGTTGCCGCTGGTTACGATCACCACGCCCGGTCCGGCGATTGGCGTCGGGATGCTCGCCTCGGACTTTTTCGCCAGCCGCCACAACTCGCGGCCTGTCGCCGGGTCATAGCCCCGCGCAAACTGCGAGCCGTTGGTTACGATCTCCACACGGCCGGTCGTTCGCCAAATCGTTGGCGAACTCCACGTCGGAATTTCATCGCGTGGCGTGGACCACACACTGGAGCCATCTTCCAGGCTGTATGCCGCGATGAACGAATCTTTGCTCAGGTCGCACTGCAGAATGACCATGCCGTCGTGAATGATCGGCGAGGCGGCGAAGCCCCATTCGTATTCACGATCCATCGTGAAACTGGAATCGATGTTGCCCAAATCGCGCTTCCACAGCAGCTTGCCGGCAAAGTCATAACAATACAGCCCCTCCGGTCCGAAGCAGGCGACCACGCGCTTGCCGTCGGTGGCCGGCGTGCAATTCGCCTGGCTGCCCTTCAAGTGCCTCTTCGACTTGGGCACGCCTTCATACGCGGTGTGTTCCCACAGAATCTTGCCGGTGACACGATCAAGGCAATACGTGCGCCACGAGTGTTTTGTGACGTCGTCCACTGAGGCAACGTCGCCATAATTACCGGTTTTGATTTGCGGGTCAGGGTCTTCGCTGATCGCCGAAGTGAGAAACACGCGGTCCTCCCAGATGACGGGGCATGAATGCCCAAGCCCGGGGATCGGTGTTTTCCACCGCACATTCTCACCTTTTTCGACATCAAAAGTCACCGGCGGCCGTTGCCCGTCAGCCACGCCGGATGCGTCCGGGCCACGAAACGATGGCCAGTTCATCGGTGTTGCAACGGCACCGTCATCGACATCGCGCGGTACGCCGACAGGCTTCGGCACCGTTTTTGAGCTAGCGACAAAGTAACTCGACTCGGCAGTGAATCGCTTCATCACGACGCGCGATACCGCGCCGTCTTTACGTTCGAATGCAATGCTTGTCGAAGCCACGCCAAGAGGTTGAAACACATCGGGTCCACTGGGTCGCAGCACCATACCACTGCCACCGGCACCTCGGGCGACAAGTCCTGGCTCGCGTACCTCAATGACAAGTTTGCCACCATTGTCGTTCTCGTATGTGCCGACCAGCGGTTTCCATTTGGCCTTGTCGTCTTCAGAAGCGGCAGCCAACGGTACAGCACCGGCCTTCTTCAACAATTCCTGAACTTCGGCGCTGGCACGCTGGGCGGCGTACAGCGACGCATCGAGTACATCTTTCGATGGCGGCTTAGCTGTTTCAAGAATTGTTCGAGTCACTTCCAAACTGCCGCGACCGGCCGCTGCCAGCAGTGCCGCCTCGTAATCTTTAGCGCCGGCCTTAATCAGCGCCTTGACGATTGCGATTCGACCCGCGCCCGCTGCGGAACTCAGCGGCGTTTGATACCAGATCAGATCGCGCGCGCTGGGATCGGCACCGCGCTTAAGTAATGTCTCGATCACATCGAGCTTGCCCTTGCCCGCCGCAATCCACATGGCGGTGATGCCGATTTCATTGGCAGCGTTGACATCAGCACCTTTCTCAATTGCTGCTTCGATGGCTTTCACATCACCATTGCGCACGGCCGCCCAAAGCGCATCACGCGGCGTGTCGGCCTGTGCGGCAAGTGTGAACGTCAACAATACTGTGATAAACAGACTGTAGCGCATCATGATCAACCGCCCTCTGACAGGTTTCATTTTCCGAGTATCCGGCGGCAATACGCCTCGGCCGGTGATGCAACGCCAGGCTTCAGCATGGTTTCGACATAAGCACAGCGTTCGTGCCAAATGACTTCCAGATCCCATACGCAGACCGATTCGCTGCCACGTGCGGGCCGCCAGCCTTTGTCATCGCGCACGAAAACACGAATCGGCAACTCGTTCTCGCGGTCCCACCAGCACAGAATAATATAGTCGCCCGTCCGGCCCTGATGACAAATCAAGAAGCCAAGGCCCGGCCGGCCAACATGATGCGCCGGATGCGGCAACTCACTTGCCGCGAGCGTTATTCCGGGTTCAAAGATCTCGCCATTCAAAGGCAATTCGCCAAAGGAAATGGAATAATTCTTCAGCAGGTAGCCGTTGCGTTCACGCAGGCCGAGAAAACGAATCGGCCTCGTGGCGAACGGCGTCAACAACGCTGTAGTTTCACTCATGATTGCAGTATTCTCGGCGCTATGTAACGCGACGTCCGCGCATTGGCAATGGCCTACCAATCCAGTTGACGGCTCTTTCAACTGTTTACGATTGGCGGCCAGGTTCCATAGGTGAACAAGATTTCCTGAGCATGAAAGATTCTCCCTGACCTAATTCGCCACGCTTTTCACCACAGATTAGTTTCACCTACGGCTTGCGTGCAGCTATTGCGACGGTTCGCGATCGCGCCACCCGGCTCGAAAATCTCGTAGTCCCACTGACAATATCGCACCCTAATTGTCGTTAGGATCGCCCTAACCTGAATCCACGACCTGGAGCCGTCAGTACACTCTTGCGCTCCGATGCCCCAAGGCATTGGACAAGGGTAATTGAGAACTATGTTTGACTTGCCCCGCCGTTCAACCGCGATCCAGTGGTTGGGCGACACTGAATTGAATAGAGCGGCGCGGCACTTTTCCGAACACTCGATGGCAGATTCGGCCTGATCGGCAGCTGGAAAACACCATGGACGCGGTAACGCGACTGCTAGTGAGTTGACCCTATGCCCTACAGCCCCCCAGATTCAACGTCAGATGTTCTTACACTGGCACCATCTCAATCGACCGTCTCGGCTGCGCCGCCTGGTAAACCGCTCTTAGGCCAACTACTCGATTCGTCAATCGTGCTCCGCGAAGACTGGGACAAGCTCGACCAGGTCACGCAGAAAAAGATATCGCAATGCCACCAGTTCGGAGTCTTGCTATCCGAATTGGAGCAGCATCGCCTATTGACTGAATTCCAAGTCAATCGCCTCGCGCGAGGCAAGACCTTTGGCCTGGTATTGGGCAACTATCGCCTCCTGGCCCACCTGGGCAGCGGCGCGATGGGCCAGGTGTTCAAAGCGGAACACATGGAATTGCGTAAACATGTGGCCGTGAAAGTTGTGGAGATCTCGGATTTACATGACCCCGTTTATCTGCGGCGCTTCCAGGCCGAAATGCGGATGGTCGCGCAACTTCAACATCCCAACATCGTTGCCGCGACTGACGCCGGCAAGTGTCATGAGCCAGGTCCCGCGGGGCAGACCCTCTGGTATTTCGTGATGGACTACGTGCCGGGGGAAAACCTGGAATACCTCGTCCTCCATGGCGAACGTTTCGACAGCCACAAAACCTGCGACATTGCTCACCAGGTTGCTTCCGCTTTGGCCGAGGCGAACCGGCAGAACCTGGTTCATCGTGATATCAAGCCGTCGAATATCCTGTTGACGCGTGATGGGCAGGCGAAGTTGCTCGACTTCGGTCTGGCGCGCAACCTGTCCAGCCGCGACACGCGCCGCGGCGCTTTGATAGGCACCATTGAATTCATGGCGCTGGAGCAAGCGGATGATTCAAGCTCGGTCGATATTCGCGCTGACATATTTGGTCTCGGCGCCACGATGTATTGGTGTCTGACAGGCCGCCGGCCCTTTGCACCCACGCGAAGTCTCGCGCAATCGATCGCCGCTCGCCAGACCTTGCCGACGCCACGGCTTCGCCAGATTCGCCCCGACCTATCGCCGGAATTGGATGAAGTCGTCGCCCAGATGATGGCCGCCAAAGTCGAAGACCGACTGCAAAACCCGGAATTGGTCATGGCCGCCCTTGAGCCACTCCTGGAGGAACGGACG
>JANLTA010000498.1:0-1903 GCA_031362705.1 Gemmataceae bacterium
GTGGCGCGCTGGCTGCGCGGCGGGTCTGCGGGGAGCAAGCCAGCGTGACACGCGCCCCCGCCCGTAGCAGTTCGCTGCAGCGCCATTGTTAGGCGTTTCTTCGCTTCGGAGAGGATGTGGGAACAAGTAGAAAAATCTATACTTTCCGGTTTCGCAGGGCCGCCAGTCCGAACACACCCATAGCGCTCAGTGCCAATGCCGAAGGCTCGGGGACCGGGTCGCTCCTGATCGCGATATAGCGTGGACTGGTGGAAGTCGTGGTGAAGATAGATTCAACGCCATCCGGCGTAATCCTCGTGACCCCTGCGCCTTCGTAATTTACGGCATAGAGGTCGCCAGCGCTATCGAAAGCCAGACCGATGGGACGCCTCAGAAATTGATCCTCCACATCCTCGTCGGTCACTGGATCCTCATAAGTGCCGACAAATCTCGTTCTGGTGCCATCCGCAGCATATTTGTAAAGGGGCTTGCCTAGAACACGAGGGATATAGTATGGATAAAGTGCTCAAAGAGAATGAAAAACAGATATGTGCAAGATGCGAAGATTTCCGAGGCGAAAATGCGGGCGTTGGTGAAGGTGTTTGCGGCGGATGTTCCCGCGTTGACGGCGGCGACCTTGGTGGGGCTCAATCGGAACACGACGCAGCGCTATGACGATGGGTTGCGGCGACGGATCGTGGCACTGGCGAGGCAGGAGGCCGGGCCGATGGCTGGAGAAGTGGAGGTGGACGAGAGTTACTTTGGGGCACGCCGGGTGCGCGGCAAACGCGGGCGGGGAGCCAGTGGCAAGACGCCCGTCATCGGCCTGCTCAAACGCGGCGGGAAGGTCTTTACGCAAATCGTCGAGAATTGCTCCAAGCAAGCTCTGGCGCCCATGATCAAGGGGCAGGTGCTCTCCGAGGCCACGGTCTATACCGATGGCTGGAAGTCCGATGACGGCCTCATTCTCGACGGCGATAAACATCATCGCATTCATCATCACAAAAATGAGTTCGCCCGTGGCAAAAATCATGTCAACGGCATCGAGAGCTTTTGGAGTTTCACCAAACTGCGCCTCGCCAAGCTGCATGGCCTCCGTCCCATTTGCTTCCCTCTTCATCTCCAAGAATCCGAATGGCGGTTCAATCATCGCCAGGACAATCTCTATCTCTTAATCCTCAAAAACCTCCGGCTTTTCCCCCTCGTGTTCTAGGCAAGCCCCTTGTAAATAACATCCGCGGCCGAATCTGCCAAAAAAAGATTGCCGACGGTGTCAAAAGCCAGCCCTGCCGGTTGTCCCAGGTTGTCGTCGAGAATAGTTCCCACGCCGGTCGGGGTAAACTTCATGAGCGACCCAGAGAGTTCCGTGGCGACAAACAAATTCCCGGTGCCATCGAAAGCCATCGCCGTCGGGCGGGCCGACAAGTTCGCGAACACAGAACGGACTCCGGCGGGTGTCACTTTCTCGATCACGTTGTAACAAGTGTTCCCCACAAAAAGATTCCCGGTGCTGTCAAAGGCGAGGCTTGTGGACCATTCCTTCCCCATGTCGGCGAACACCGAGGAAACTCCGTCCGGCGTAAATCGGAGAATCGTATTGCTGGATTGACTCGCCACATAGAGCAAGCCTGCACTGTCAAAAGCCATCCCCGTCGGCACGTCGAGCCCGTCGCTGGGATCGGCGAAGAGTGAACGGGTGCCATCACTGGCAATTCGCTCGACGGTCCCGGACACGTCGCGTGAGGGGTAGGAGTTATTAACTAAAAACGTATCTGCCCAGACGGTCGTGGAAGTGGTAATTAAGATCAGGAAGGCGATGTTTTTCATGGAAGTAGTTCGGTGTTAGTTACATATGTTTCGGTGTATTGTAACGTAGCGAGTTTTCAAATGCAAGTCTCAAACGAGGCTGTCATTCTGGCACGAG
>JANLTA010000506.1:0-4418 GCA_031362705.1 Gemmataceae bacterium
AGTAACAATCTTGCCGGCCGCAATAGGTTTCGACGACTTCAGCGTCGCCTTACATTCCGGGCAAGCAATCGCGAATACGCTCATCGGACAAGACCCTCACAGATAGCGGTATCTTAGAACCCGACAAAGGTAGAAAACCAGCCCATTGTTCGCACGGGTCGGTTATGCAATCGACGCTTTTCCGGTAAAACACCTGTCGGATCGGAGAACTGAGATATGCCCGAATTGAGCCACTTCGACGAACACGGTGCGAGCCGAATGGTCGATGTCGGCGGCAAACCGGAAACCGAGCGCACCGCTCGGGCCAGCGGGCTGGTCCGGATGGCGGCGGCCACGGTCACCCTCATCAAAGATCGCAAGGCAGCCAAGGGCGATGTGCTGGAAGTCGCTCGGCTGGCGGGAATTCAAGCCGCGAAACGCACTGGCGAGTTGATTCCCCTGTGCCATCCGCTGCCGATCACGGCAGTCGCCGTTGATTTCGCCTTTGTTGATGAAACGAGCCTGGCCATCACAGCCACGGTGAAAACCGTCGGCCGCACAGGTGTGGAAATGGAAGCCCTCACAGCCGTCAGCGTTGCCGCCCTGACCGTGTACGACATGGTGAAATCGACCGACCGTGGCGTGGTCATCGAGCGCATCCGGCTCGAAGAAAAGACGGGCGGCGTCCGTGGCGACTGGCGGCGGGCGAATTGACAGGTCTGCCATGCGTGGCTATTGTTCTCCTTACCGAAATGACGCCCAAAGGATGACTCATGACCCTGGTCGCTGAACCGCCTAAGGCCGTCCCCAAGCCGTCGGCACAGTTCTACGCACCGATCATCGGCGATCTGGAAGCGGTCGAGCGGGTCTACCGGGAAACCTTAGCGTCGCCAAAGCCCCACGTCGCCAAGCTCATCGAACACCTTCAACAATATCGCGGTAAACGGCTCCGCCCAATGTTGTTATTGTTGACAGCCAAAGCATGTGGCAGCGTCCATCATGCGCATCATGTTCTTGGTGCCGTCGTGGAAATGATCCACACGGCAACTCTTGTCCACGATGACGTGCTGGACGAGGCTGGGACGCGCCGGCACGTGGATACCGTCAACGCCGGCTGGGGCAACAAGACCAGCATTCTGCTCGGCGACTATTTGTTCACCCACGCCTTTCACCTGACCAGCACACTGGGCGACGCAAAAGCCTGCGAATTGATCGGCGAAGCAACCAACTCGGTATGCGAAGGCGAGCTGTTGCAAACCTCCGAAATCGGCAACTTGTCGTTGAACGAAGAAGAGTACTTCGACATCATCGACGGGAAGACGGCAGCGCTCACCGCTTGCTGCTGCCGGCTCGGCGCGATGTATGCCGGCTCGGACGATGAGACCGTCGAGAAGATGGCCAACTACGGCAAGCTCCTTGGCCGCGCATTCCAGGTCGCCGACGACTTGCTCGACCTCATCGGTGCTGAAGCGAAAGTCGGCAAAACGCTGGGCACCGATATAGCCCAACGGAAAATGACGCTGCCTCTGATCCACATGTTTGACCGCGTGCCTTCTGCCGAGGCTGACCGCTACCGCCAACTACTTCGCGCTCCCGGCAATCACAAGCTCGAACAGTTGCGACCCGCATTGGAACAAACCAAAGCACTGTCGTATGCCCGACGCCGGGCCGAAGAGTTCGCCCGCACCGCCGCCGCCGAGCTGAACTGCCTGCCGCCATCACCATCCAAGGACGTGATGAAGTCCCTCACCGAATGGGTCGTCGGCCGCGAGATCTAGTTAGTAATCAAACGTTTACCCACGGCCTCACCTCGTGTTGTGGCACGTCGCGATCCACGTGCCACAACTTCCGCCATCAACTCAGTTGTCAAAGAGCAAAATAACCAGGCCCGATTCAGACCCCGGACCGAATCCGATACCCGATCCCAGTACCGGACACTGACCACTGACCACTATCAACTCCCTCGCTCCCCGCATCCGCCCGCGCGCACTCCCACGCGCTGGAAAGGCGATAGCCGCGGGCACTTGGGGATATGGTCACGCTCGCCGCGACCGCGGCGGCCAACCTGGTGGTTGCGCTCGCCGCGACCGCGGCGGCCAACCTGGTTACCACACTCGAGGTGGGCGTGTGTGGAGCATTGTTTCTGAGCCAACGGGTGTTGACCCATTTGTCGCTGATGGCGAGGGGGTGGGTGGTGAGGTTGTATACGCGACATTGACGCCGGATCGTTTTGTCCCGCGGCATCGCCTTTCAACAGCACGAACTCATCCCTGGATTTCCTTGACTTCACAGGTGAAAGACCGGTTCCGGCATTGGTCTTCCGCTGTGGAATCAACTCGATCCACGGAGCAACTGCGAATGACGCCTGCGACGGGCCGGATCCGATCCCGCCACTTGCGTCAATCATCGGCCTCGGAAGCCGACATACACAAGTGTATACTAGATTTATTTTGATGTCAAGCGCAGTTGCAGAGAAATCCCGCAGGTCGGTCATGGGTCAGTTTGGTTTTCTTCGTGCTTCCTTTGTGCTCCTTGTGCCTTTGTGGTTGGTCTTAAGACCTCACCACAAAGGCACAAAGAGCACAAAGGAAAACACAGAGAAGACGAGTGTATTTCAAACCCGTCAATTCCTCGCGATGTGGCAAATTGACCCACTACCCGCAGGTCGAATCAATCGGCTTGCAACTTGAGCGGTCAGGACCAGGGCAAAGCAGAAGCTGGCGAACGCGTTGACATCATTCCGGGCTTGCCGGACGAGGTTGTGCATTCGATCGTTCAATTTCTTCTTCGCCCGCTTGCAGATGGAGATGGACACGAGTGATCACTCCTTCGGGAATGGCCTCGACCATTTGCCGGAATTGCTCCGGCTCGGATTTGGGTTTGACCGTTCGCGGTTTGCCGACAATGCGCCGGCCGCGAAAGTTGGAAGCCAGCGAACTGGCCGCGCGAGTGAGTTCATCATGCTCGCAAACACGCAACTGCGTCCGCAGCGCCGTGACCGCTTCATCACAAGCCGCATCGCGGATGTCATAACGAGCACGAAACAACTCGCGATACCACGTTTTTCGGTGGTAGTGAATCCATGTGTGCAGTTCCGCGACGGTCCACCCGGCAGCAGCCGCACAAGCTTCGTAAGAGCCACCCTGCGCCCGCTTCTGAATGGCGAGCAACGCGGCCGGCGGCAAACCTCGAACCTTGCGTTCGCGCATTGGATCCCCCAACCCGGCAGCAGAAGCCGCCTGAAACGCGGATGAAAATGAGGCGTCAGCGACTTAACCCCGAGCGGGACGTGGTCGCTGTGATATTGAGAGTATAGTGTACCAATGGATAGTAGTCAAGCGCAGGAGGTAAAAAAAGATGGAAAACGAGAAATGCGGCGGGACGGCGGCTAGCGTGCGATCCCGGTCCGATGCGACCGACGCATGTCAACAACGGTTTTGCCATCTCAAGCGGCCT
Source organism: Gemmataceae bacterium (assembly GCA_031362705.1). Lineage (GTDB taxonomy): Bacteria > Planctomycetota > Planctomycetia > Gemmatales > Gemmataceae > JAIBBI01. Next base: position 3,436 of record JANLTA010000506.1, read on the forward strand.
TGACAGAAGCTCTCCCGTCTCATATGATTTTGCTGTTGTAACATTCAAATGTTTGAATCTTTAAAGCAATGGAGTCGAGAGCCGTGCCACACCGTGCGTTAGTGACGAAGGAACTTGCCGACTTCATGGGGGTTCTGTCGCATCCGCACCGCATCCGCATTATCGAAGAGTTGCGCGATGGGGAGCATGACGTGAACTCGCTGCAAGAATCACTTGGCATCAGCCACTCCGGGGTGTCGCAGCACCTGATGGTACTGCGTGCGAACCGGCTCGTTTCCGAGCGACGAGAGGGACGCCGTGTTTTCTACCAGCTTCGCCAACCTGATATCGCCGGTTGGTTGTTGGAAGCAACCCGGTTTCTTGAACAAGGATCCGCTGCGGCAGCCGAACTTCGGAAGGCGATTGGCAAAACCCGTAAGGACTGGGCGGCACACTAAGGTTCTGGCGCATTACGTCTCGTTGGAGGAAACCATGCAAAAGCTTGTACAGGGTGTTCATCGGTTTGAACGCGGCATCTCCGGGCCGCAGCGCGAGCTGTTCGCGCGGCTCGCCGAGGGTCAGCATCCCGACGCACTGTTCATTACATGTTCCGACTCGCGCATTAGCCCCAACCTAATCACGCAGACGGAGCCCGGTGAACTGTTTATCATCCGCAACGCGGGCAACATCGTGCCGCCCTATGGGGCCGCCAACGGCGGTGAGGGGGCGACCGTCGAGTTCGCCGTGGTCGGCTTGGGCGTCCGGGACATCATCGTCTGCGGACATTCCCGCTGCGGGGCCATGAACGGACTCCTTCATCCCGAAGGTCTCAAAGAGATGCCGACGATGGCCGCGTGGCTCGGCCATGCCGAGGCGACCCGCTGGATCGCGCGGCAGAAGTACGCCGAACTTCCCGACGACGCCATGCTGAACGTGACCATTCAGGAAAACGTACTCATTCAGATGGAGAACCTGCGCACCCATCCCGCCGTCGCGGCGGGGTT
>JANLTA010000578.1:0-6182 GCA_031362705.1 Gemmataceae bacterium
AATCGGTAGCGATCGGCCAAACTTTTCGGCGGCATGTTCGAGCAACGCACGCACCGGTGTATCCACCCTACCCATGATGCGCTCCATGCCGTGGACCGCACCGAGATAGTGCGACGCATCGATCAGCGCCCGGCCGCCAAGCCCGATGAAGATGTTCTTGCAGTGGTTGGCGATGCCGATGACTTCATGTGGCACCAGTTGACCAATGGAGATGATCCGGTCGTAACCACCTTCAATAAGGCGACGGTTGACCATTACTGGAATGTCGTCGTTGAGTTGGCCTACTGAAAGATGTTGAACAAACGCGGCGGGTATTTTGCCAAGCGTAATCAGATCGGCTTGATGGTTGTGAATGAGAAACCGTTCGCGAGGCACACCCCGATACATGGCCGCGATGTCGTCATCACTCATCGCCTTGTGAGTGCCGGTGGCGGGCAGTACGTCCACATGAACGTTGGGATGCAGCTTTTGATAAAGCAGCGTCGTCAGTTCGCCGGCTCCGGAATCCGCCCGCGTCCGGTCCGGAGGCACGAGCAGCACCCGGCGCAATGGTCGCAGTTGCGCGATCAATTGACTGACCAATCGTGAAGTTTTGGCCGTGTCAATCACAGCATCGGCCGCGCCATGTGCAAGGTACTGCATCTTGGGACCGTATTAATCCGTAGCCGCATTCGCCAGAATGCGGCGGCTCAATGACGCCTGGGTCTCCGCATTCTGGCGAATGCGGCTACCGTTGTGACAAGTGCCGGGCTACGCCACCAATTTCATTGACTCCGACGAACGTCCGCTACGGCGTGAGCGATACCATGCAATCGCCATCGGTGAGATGGAAATCAACACGACGACGACGATGACTTTCTCGATGTGATTGCGAATCTCGAACTCCGGCCCGAATATCGCTTTGAATGGCGGGTCAATGACCGACGGCAACATGTAGCCGATGAGGATCATCGACGCGACCCAGCCGACGCCGCCAATGATGTTGAACACAACGAAACGGCCATAGTTCATGCGGGCTACGCCGGCCACCACCGGGGCAAACGTCCGCACCAATGGCATGAACCGGGCCAGAACAATCGTCTTACCGCCGTGCTTCTCGTAAAAGGCCTGGGCGGCCGTCAAGTGCGCTTTGCGAAAGAAGAACGATTCCTTGCGGTTGTAAATGGCCGGACCGGCCCGCCGGCCGATGGCATAACCCACCGAGTCGCCGACGATCGCCGCGATGCACAAAGTCCCAATCAATAACGGCAAATTCCAGCCCGCGCCGAGAGCCACGAGGCCAGCGGTAACCAGCAGCGAATCACCCGGCAAAAAGAAGCCGATCAACAACCCGGTTTCCGTAAACACGATCAAGTTGAGCGCAACAAATGCCGCAAGCATCATACCCGGCCGACCCAACACCTCCATGAGCGCGGGCGTATTGAACAAATTGACAAACACGTCCCGCAGTTGCTGAAACAACTCACCCATGCGCAGAATTCCCCGGAAGACTCCGCTCAGCCTAACGGGGATCGCGCCGACCGCCTAGGTCAACCGCGCCGCCATGAAAAAAGCCCACGCGTGGCACCGCGTAAGCATTCGTTAGCAATCGCTCATCCTTTAAATCGATCCGCCAAATCGAAGTCGGAACTGAATGAAGTCGCTGGCGGCGACCGCGCCGTCGTTGTCGAAGTCGAACATCGGATTTGTGCCACCCAGGGCCAAACGGAACTGGATGAAGTCATTAGAGGCAACATTGCCGTCGCCGGTGGCATCGCCGAAGATGCGGAAGAGCGTGTTCATGGCCGGATTACCAACCAATGAATAGTCTCCGCCCGCCGTGCTATTGGCGTCGCCGTCCAGCAATTGTCCGGATGGGTCGGTGGCCATCGCAGCATTCACGCCGAGTGTGTACCGGCCATCGGCCAACGAAGTGAACTCGACGGCCGGCCCCGCGGAGAACGTCAACAGCACCGACGTGGTCGGCCCGCTGTTATCGACTGTCGCCACCAAACCGACAACGGCGAATGGGCTTTGGCGGGTCAGTGTGAACGCATCAGCCGGATTGACCGGCAGCGTCATCCGGCTGTTGAAGTTGACCCGGATATTCAGCACCCGCGACCGCTGAACGTCGCCACCGTTAATGACAATGCTGGTGACCTGAGCCGGCGCTTGCACCTCGAATGCGCCGATGTCGGTCGTGCCGAAGGAACGGATATAGCCAGCGCCTCGCTGATCAAAGGTCAAGCCGGCCGTATTGCTACCCATGTTGATCGCGGGACTACCAGCTTTTAGCCCAATCGAGCGAATGACGCCGCCCATATCCTGGTCCACGGTCCCGGTGAGCATCGGGTCGACGCCGATGTTGGCGGTCGTAAAGCCATCGGGGTTGAAAGTCGTGATACCAGTCGTGGTGCTGATGAATGAGAGATTGGCGGAGACCGGTGTGGAACCTGCTTGGATTTCTTCATCGCCGTTGTTGGTCGATGTGTTGCCGAACAAAATGCTCGACGTGATCGTTACGCTGGAAGTGGCCGAACCGAACATGCGAATGGCACCGCCCCCTGAAAGTGCCGTATTGTTGGTGATTGTGCTGTTTTCAATCACCAAGACGGCACTCGAAGTCGCATAGCTGGCTAACGCCCCGCCAACTCCCACCAATGCCCGGTTGTTCGACAACGTGCTGTTACGGACCAGCAAGTTCGGCGTAACACCTTCTAGCAAAATGACACCCGCACCCTGGGTCGTGTCGCCAGACGACGCTGCATTGTTGGTTGCCAAGCTATTCAGCAGGCTCAGTTTGCCCGAGGCACCAACATAGACTGCTCCGCCGCGACCAGCCGTGTTGCCGGAGAGGACCACGCTGTCCAGCGTGACGGTTTCGCCGTTGATGGTGATGGCACCGCCGGTCGTTGTCGATGCGACGAGGCCGCCACTCATTGTCATGCCGCTGATGGTGACATCAAGTACCACGGCGGCATTGGACACGTTAAATATGCGGCCCAGCCCACCGCCGGATACCGTCAGTTTGTTGGCCCCCGGCCCGGTAATCGTCACGGAGTTGGTGACGGCCATTTCGCCGAGAGTCAGGGCGATGGTCTGTGAACCGCCCGTAAACAAGCTCGGCGCGAAATCAATGAGATTGGCCGATGAACTGGATCCATTGGCTAACAGGATGGCCTCGCGCAGACTCAGGTCGCCAGCGGAATAGTTGCCATCGTTTTCATCGACCAATGTATCGACAGTGACCACCACGGGAACCGACACGGCAAAGAAGCCGATGATTCCCTCGGGCACGGATGTTGTGCCCGTGTCTTTGACACCGTCTTTGGCCAGCGTGATGAAATAGACGCCGTTGTCGAGCGAGTCCCAATTTCCGCCTGGCGGCGTAAACGAGTAAGTGGCCGTCCGCGGCGTGCCGTTGCTGTCAATGTCGATTGACTGATAGGCAGCGTTTACCGGGCCGAAGCCCGGTCCAGTGACGGTCAGATCGTTGCCGAGTTTGATCGTCGATACATCCATTGCCACATCGTCGGCGTAAGTCACCGTGAAGGTATACGTCGTGCCGCCGCTGGTTGTGACGTTGGCCAAAGTGGGCGTGGCGCTCGGAATGTTGTTATCAACTTCAAATGCACCGATATCGACCAACGCTCCCACTTGGCGCGGGAAGCCCGTACCGCGTTGGTCGGTCGTCAGGCTAAACGGGTTGTAGCCAGCATTCACCACCGGACTACCGCCCGACGGCCGGATGGTCTGCGTCGGCCCGCCGTTACTGGCCAGCGGCGTCAGGTTCAACGCCGTCGCCAGGATGTTGCCGCCAAGATCACTGAAAGTACCGGTGCCGGTGATCGAATATGTACCGATAGCACACTGTTGTGCCTCGACCACGCCCGTGGTCGCCTGGATATCGTTGCCCGTGGTAGCGACATTATCCGAGACGATTGTGCTTTGCAGCGTGAGCGTGCCCGTGTTGTCGGTGAAGCGATTGATGCCGCCGCCCTTGCCGGTACCCGATGCGGTGTTGTTGGCAATCGTGCTATTCTGGATCAACACTGGATCGGTGGAGAGATAGAACTGGAGGCCGCCACCATCCTTGGTGGTGCTGTTGCCAGAAACGGTGCTGTTGCGAATCACCAGAGAGCTGAAGGTGCCGCCGAAGTTGACGCCGCCGCCGCCGCCCGTGGTGGCTTTGGCCACGTTGTTGGAGATCGTGCTGTTTTCAATCAGCACGGAATGCCCGGCTGCTACCTTCTGGAAGAGGATGCCGCCGCCATCGTCAAAGCATGTGTTGTAGGCAACGGTCGAGAACTTCATGGAGAAGGTCGATCCGCCTTCCATATTGATGCCGCCGCCGTCGGCGTCACCCGTGGTGCCGGCGTTATTCAACGCGATGATGGCATGATCGAGCGTGAGCGAACCGCCATCGGCTTCGAAGTTGATGCCGCCGCCGTCCACTGTGGCGCTGTTGCCGGAGACGGACACGCCGGTCAGCGTCAGATTTTCGTTCTGTACAAAGATGCCACCGCCATCACCTGTGACTTTGCCGCCGGTGATCGTCAGGTCGTTCATGGACACGTTGATCGGCGAAGCAGTGCCGTCGTTGATATTGAAGACGCGGCTCAGGCCGCCGCCGCTGATCGTGATGCCGCTGATGGAAGTCGCAGTGATCGTGACCGAATCGGTCAACTTCAATTCGCCCAACGCCAGTGACAGCGTTGAATTCTTGGTCAGGGATCCGCCAAAGCTGATGGTGTCCACATTCCCGGCGTTAAGGTTGGAGAAATTAACAGCTTCGCGAATCGTCAAATTGCCAGTCGTGTAAACGCCGTCATCAACGTCGCCGAGCGTGTCCACCACCATGGATCGTCCGCCCAAAGTCGCGTAGAAGGTCGCCAGATTGGCCGGCGAACTGACATTGTGTACCGTGCCATCCGCATCCGAGACTGTGCCGACCAGCCACACGGAATAGCGGTCTGTGTCTTCCGGGCCCCAGGTTCCGCCCGGCGCGTTGAACGTGTAGACCACGGTCACCGGTGTCGCCACGCCGGAATTCGGCGTCGCGATGAAGCTGGCGGCATTGATCGTCGTGCCGCCGAAGGCTGTCTTCACAACCACGTCGTTCACGTCGATGGTGCTGACATTGATGCCCAAATCATCATTGAACGTCACCGTGACATCGAAAGTCGTGCCGCCGGACGTGGTCACGTTGTTGGCTTTGGCCGTAGCCGTGGGGACCGGCTGCGGCGGCGCTTCGAATGCACCGACATCGGGACCTACAGCCACCAATCGAGCAAATCCGGCTCCCCGTTGGTCATTCGTGTATCCCAGGCCGTTGCTACCGGTGTCCAGGGCCGGGCTGCCGGGATTCAAAGCGTGAGTCTGCGTAGGACCACCATTGTTCCCGAGGGCGGCGAGCTTGGCGTCCAACGGGGAACCAACCGTCCCCGATTGGTTGTTGCCGCCGCTGATGAGGACCAGGCCGGCGTCCGCGCCGATGATGCTGTCGTTAACCGTCGCGGTCAGCGTCACGGTCGTCGCCCCAGTGTAAAGATCGGGGTGATTTGTATTCAGATTTTGCGCCACGATCGTGCTGGTGATCGTCAAGATTGGCAAAGACGCCGCAGTGGTGCCCGAAAAGCCGAAGGCGCCGCCACCGTTGCCGCCGGCACTGTTGCCAGTGAAGGTACTGTTGCTGACATTCATCGTGGTGCTGCTCGACCCGCGGACGGCACCGCCGATGCCGGTGGAGGTGGCCGAGTTACCGGAGAATGTACTGTTTGAAATCGTGACAGTGCCGGTGCTGACATTGAGTCCGCCGCCGCCGGAAGTACTCGTCGCCACGTTTTTGCTCAGCGTCGAATATGTGATACTCGAGTCACCACTGGCGGTGTAAATACCGCCACCCGTGGTACCCGTATTGCCCGAGATAGTGCTGGTAGTGACCGTCAGCGTGCCTGTACTGGACAAGCGAAGCCCGCCACCGGTTCCAGTTGAATTATTCGCCGTAATCGTGCTGTTGGTCACTGAAATTGTACCGGTCGAAGCGCTGATCGCACCGCCTGACGTCGTTGCGCTGTTGCCGCTGAATGTCGAACCTGTGACCGTGACGCTGGCACTAGTCAGGTAAACGCCACCACCAGTGGTGCCGGTGTTGCCGCTAATCGTGCTGCCGGTGATCTCAATCAACGCGGCCAACGTGCTGG
>JANLTA010000595.1:0-4301 GCA_031362705.1 Gemmataceae bacterium
GCATGAACTGTTGCTGCCCATGCGGCGCAACTTCGATCAGTACGTGAACCTGCGGCCATCGACGCTGTACCCCGGCGTGCCCAGCCCACTCAAGGACAAAGCGCCCGGCTCAATTGATTTGGCTGTGTATCGCGAAAACACCGAGGGTGAATACTCGCCGGTGGGCGGCCGACTTTATCCTGGCACGGCACCAGAAGTAGCCATTCAGACAGCCGTGTTCACCCGCCGTGGCTGCGAGCGCATTTGCCGGGCTGCATTCAATGCAGCGCGCGGCCGTCGCAATCATGTCACATCGATCACCAAGTCGAACGCGCTCATCTGGGGCATGGTCTGCTGGGACGAAGCTTTCCGCGCTGTCGCCAAAGAGTTTCCTGATGTAAAGGCCGATCAATTGCTGGTGGATGCGGCCGCGATGGACTTGGTGCGCAAGCCCGAGCAGTTTGACGTGATGGTGTGCAGCAACCTCTTCGGCGACATCCTGACTGACTTGGCCGCAGTGGTAACTGGCTCCATTGGGTTGGCTTCATCCGGCAACATCAATCCCGAACGCGTGTTCCCCAGCATGTTCGAACCGGTGCATGGCTCAGCACCGGACATTGCCGGCAAAGGCATTGCCAACCCGCTGGCCGCGATTTTGTCGTCGGCGCTTATGCTGGATCACCTGGATTTGAAGATTAGTGCCACAGCCGTGCGCAAAGCAGTGCACAAGGTACTGGCCGACGGCAAATCAATGCCCGTAGACCTCGGCGGCAAAGCGGGGACTCTGGAAGTGGGCGACGCGGTTTTGACGGCAATGGGTAGTTAAATCCGAGGTTTTAGGCACCTACCGACATTGTTGCCGGGCATTGGCGTTCCTATTATCGCCGGTGCGTTGCTCAAAACACCATCAATTTGGAGGAGAAACTGCAATGGCTGTTGTTCCGCATCTTTGTGTCAAAGGCGCCGTGGAAGCGATTGAGTTTTACAAAAAGGCGTTTGACGCCACAGAAGTCATGCGCATGCCGCACGACGATGGCCGGCTCATGCACGCCGAGTTGAAAATCGGCGATGCCCGCATGTTCCTGGCCGATGATTTCCCCGAGTTCTGTGGCGGCAAGTCCAAGACGGCCAAAACGCTTGGCGGCACTCCCATCACGCTGCATCAAGACGTGCCGAACTGCGATGAGGCCATCGCCAAGGCGGCGGCGGCCGGTGCGCATGTGTCGATGGGTGCATCCGACATGTTCTGGGGCGACCGCTACGGCCAAGTCACCGACCCGTACGGTCTGGTGTGGTCGTTCGCCCATCCGCTGAAGAAGTGATCGATTCAAAAAGCCCACCCATTGAAATGGGTGGGCTTTTTTATTTGCGCCGAGCAAGTCGCTCTTCGATGCGGCGAAGAAGTGTTTGTTCTAAGTACGGCTCGCGTCCCTTGGGAATCCAGCCGGCATCCGGCCGATTCAGGTCCACGACTTCAAAGCGGCGATCCACGGAGTTGTCGCTGCGAAAGGCAGCGGCACCGGCCGTCGCGCGAATCGGCCGCGGCAGGTCTTCGAGATAACGGTTAACGGTAGCGAACACTTGAAAGCCGCCCGTCTCGCCGGGTTGGATCACGATGTCACAGGCATAAGCGTAAGACTGTAGTGTAACCAAAAATCGTTCCGCGCCATCCGGCGAGCCGGGTCTCCACGGCTGACCGAGGCCGGGTGCCACGCGCGGGAATGTGCGAATCCGGCCGTCGTAACGGTTGGCCAGGGCGATCTCGAAATAATCGTCAAGAACATCCAGGCACGTCTCAAATACGGCGGCGTAATCTGGAGCATTGAGCGGCACATAGGCCGGATTAGTGGCGACGTCCGGGGGCGCATCGCCGATGACGACAGAATTGTCGTACGGCTGCGTGGTCACGCAACCGACCGCCAGTCCCGCCATCAGGCTCGCCGTCCACATTCGTCGCCGCATCAACATAGTCTCCCCGGAAACGGCGGAGCTATAGCGTGGTGTGGCCGGGTTGTCAATTGCGGCGACGAACCAACGCCAGAGTGTGAACGCCAACGGCCTTGACGGTGTTCCACGATCCGGCTACACCCCCGACGCGACTCGAACCCATCGGAGCCACGGCCATGACGAAATCCCGCCAACGCATGCTACTGACCCTGACCCAGTTGGAAGCACGTGATGTGCCAAGCGGCACACAATTTCTCGCCATCGCGGAGGACAGTGGGGCCAGTCGCGTCGCTGTCTACACGGCACCCGCGGAACATTACCACGACGGCGGGACGGGTGGTGCTCCGCCAATTCTCGTTCACGAACGTGAGTTGTTGGCGACGTTCACACCATATCCTGGATTCCACGGCGGCGTGCGGATCGCAATCGGCGACGTTACCGGCGACGGCCACGACGATGTCATTACCGCTCCCGGTTTTGGTGGCGGACCGCATATCAAGGTGTTCGACGGCGCACAGTTGCAATACGGGAAGGTTTCGTTGGCGGCCGAGTTTTATGCGTTTGATAACGCCTTTCGGGGCGGCGCGTTTGTCGCCGTTGGCCAAATGGACCCAGCTACCTTGCAAAAGGAAATTGTTGTCGGCGCTGGCGCTAGTGGCGGCCCGCACGTTCGCGTGTTTGCCCTTGATCGACCAGATCCGAATAACCTTTTCGCTTCGCACCTTGAGAACGAGTTCTTCGCGTTCGACGCTGGCTTTCGTGGTGGTGTGCGCGTGGCAGCAGCCGACGTAAACGGTGATGGACGTGATGACCTAGTCGCGGCGGCAGGTCCCGGCGGCGGACCGCATGTACGCGTCTTCGACGTGAATCCTCCGAACCCTCTGGCCCTGTACTTGTACATCCACAAAGTCATTGATGAATTCTATGCCTACGATGTCAGCTTCCGTGGCGGGGTCTACGTGGCCGCGGGGAACCTCGCTGGCGATACCAAGGCCGAAGTCGTCACTGGCCCCGGGATCGGTGGTGGCCCTCATGTCAAAGTGTTTGCACAGAACAGCGGCGGGAAACTGGCGCTGAAAGATGAAACATTTGCCGACTCGACCAACGAGGGGCAGGGTGCCCGTGTCGGCATCGTCATCATTGCGACGGACCCGAACGTCGACTCCACGCTCTATCCCATGCATTCGATCTATGTCGGCTTCGCCACCCGTGAGCCTCGGGCGTACATCTTTGCCGGTGAGGAAATTGTCAATGTTGACACGTTATTGTTCCCGCAGGGCGAACACCGCATTCATGCCTTTGACTATCGGAACAATACGATGACGCCGAGCAATCTCGCGCTGCCATTTGGCCTTGATGGCGACGAGCGCCAGGGACTGCTTGTAGGGGTCTAGTTCGCAGAATTCCTTAGTTTCTTGTCGAAATCCCATCTGCCGTTGCGGAGGTCCGGGCAATACACTAGACAGCCCGGGCCTTAGATCCATTTTGCCGCTTCCGCGAAGGAGTTAACGTGTCCGCCACTCACACTGCGCCGGCCAAGATCGGCGTCGATCCGCTGTATAAACACTCGCCGGTCTTTGCCATGGCTCTGCGTCAGCTTGATGCCGTGGCCAAGCACTTCGATTTGGATGCCGGCGTGCTCGAACGGCTGAGTAAACCGAAGCGGGCGCTCATTGTCAGCGTGCCCATCCGCATGGACACCGGCAAGACCGAGAACTTCGTCGGCTTCCGCGTGCAGCATTCACTTACCAGCGGCCCGGCCAAGGGCGGCTTGCGGTATCACCCAAGCGTCGAGCTCGGCGAAGTCGCGGCACTGGCCATGTGGATGAGTTGGAAGTGCGGCATCATGAACCTGCCGTTCGGCGGCGGCAAAGGCGGCATTGCCGTGGACCCGGCCGCCCTCAGTCGCGGTGAAAAGGAACGGCTGACACGCCGGTACACCGAAGAACTCGGCTCGATCATCGGCCCACGCCAGGACGTGATGGCCCCGGACATGGGCACCGACGAACAGACGATGGCGTGGATCATGGACACGTATTCGACCAAGGTCGGCTACGCATGTCCGGAAATCGTCACCGGCAAACCTGTCGAACTCGGTGGTTGTTTGGGTCGCCGTGAAGCGACTGGCCGTGGCGTTACGTATTGCATCATGGAAGCGTTCAAGGAACTTGGCATCGAGCCTAAGGAAGCGACTGCGATCATTCAGGGCTTCGGCAACGTCGGCAGCGTCACCGCGCAGGAACTGCATGATCGAGGCGTCAAAGTCGTGGCCATTTCCGATCGATATGGTGCGGTCCGCAACGACAAGGGCATCGATATCACGGCCCTCAACAAACACATGGGCAATGTGGCTGGCGGTCTCACGCCAATGTTGC
>JANLTA010000604.1:0-1932 GCA_031362705.1 Gemmataceae bacterium
CAAAAAAACCGCTGACGTTTCGCGTCAGCGGTTCTCATGGGAGTGGGCGTTACAGGACTCGAACCTGTGACCCCTAGCTTGTCGAGCTAGTGCTCTAACCAACTGAGCTAAACGCCCTTGCGGTGTGTTTTAGTTTCGCACGCCGTATCCGTCAACAGGAATCATCATCATGGGACACGCGCACGTAACTCATGGTTCGCATCGCCGTGACACACTAGGCAGTTCAGCCTTTCCCGATCAGGAACTGCTCAATTTTGCCGTCGGGGCTGCGAAACATGCTCGCCTTGAGGACGCCAACCTTGAATGTGAAACGGACGGTGCAAGCTTCCAGACCGCCGCGTTCGTGCAGGCCCTGAACGTCGATGGCCGTGGGTTCGCCATATTCCTTCAATCGTGGGGCGGCATCACGGAGGCGATTCTCCGTCAGGTAAAAGTTGAACTCTTCACCGAGTTGGCCACGGTCCACGGTGCCCGACTGCATTTGTTTGAACAGAGCGCCGGCAGCTTCCTTCGGCGTCGCCGACTTGATCTTCGGCACCGGATCATCGCGTTTTTTCAAGTCATTCATGACGAGACTGACAAGCTCGCGATGAATCGCCGCCGAGTCCGCATGTTCGTCGTTGCAAAGCACAATGATGATCGATTTGGTGCGCGGGATCATCGTGTTGTAAGCATGGAAGCCGCTCACCGCACCGCTGTGACTCAGGACCAACTCGCCGTCTTGCCGCGTTACCGACAGGCCGCATCCGTAGTTCTGCAGCTTGCCATTAGTCAGCTCGCGCGGCGTAATCATCGTCTTCCAGGATTCCGCGCCGATAACTTGTCCGGACATCAAGGCCAAGTCCCATTTGGCCAGATCATTCGCCGTGCAGAACAGAGCGCCGGCCGCATGCAGCCAGTTCGGTATTTCAAGTGGAATGGGTTCCGGTGGGGCGAGCAACACCGAGGTGTGACCCCGCGCCACGTTTGGCGAGTCGGCGGCCGGCTCGAAATACGAGTGGTTCATCCGCGCCGGTTTGAGAATCGTGCGATCGATGTATTTGCCGAACGGCTCGCCGGTGATTCGTTCAACGATGCGGCCAAGCATGACATAACCGGTGTTGCTGTACGACCACCGGCTACCCGGCTCGAAGTCGAGCTTGTCACTAGAGAATTGCTTGATGAGATCATCGGGCGTGATGGCTTTCATCATGCGGCGATCAAGAAAGTCCAGCGGATAGTAGTCACGATAGCCGGACGTGTGCGTCATCAAATCGTAAAGCGTGATGTCATTACCACGAGTGGCCTCGGGAAAATACTTCGAGACGCTGTCACGATAAAATAGCTTGCCCTTTTCGTTGAGTTGAAAGATGGCGGCACAGGCAAACTGCTTGGTGATCGAGCCGATGGCGAAAGCCGTGTCGCCACGCAATGGAGGAATTCCAGTGGTGCTGGCCGCGCCATACACTTTGGCGATCACCGGAATGCCATCGCGATAAACGGCAACGCTGAGGCCAACGGCACCCGACTGTTTGACTTTGGCCGCGAGATACTCGTCGATGGCCGCCGACTCAACGGTCTTTGGCGCTGTGACGGGTTTCGGCGGCTCGGGTTGGGCAAAAGCGGCAACAGCGATGAACGCCGCCGCAAATATCCCTGCGAAGGGCTTCATGATAGGCTCTCATCAAGTCAATGGGCGCAACAATCAATGGTCTTATGCGGGATGATATGCAACCAACGAACGGTCGGCATCAAGGCACTCTCAAGACGACAACACTCCAAGGACAGTCGAATGCAGCAGGCCATTGGTAGCCAGTGCGTCAGGGCCATCCAATGCCTTGCCGCCCGACCAATCGGTGAATTTCCCGCCAGCCTCTTCAACAATAGGTATGACGGCGGCGATGTCCCAGGCATGCACACCGTAATCCAGCATGATGTCGGTGGCAATGTTGG
>JANLTA010000611.1:0-7404 GCA_031362705.1 Gemmataceae bacterium
CCAGCTATTTTCTCGACTTTGGCCGATATCAGCCGCCGTTTGCGGAAGGCCCGGCCGAGTACCTCACCGACACCAACATCTCTTACAAACGGGAAGCGCTCGAGTCGGTCCGCGAGAAATGGGCGGAAAGCTATAACGAAGTGATTGTCAATTGGGCGCTGGCCGCGCAAGGAGAGACGCTTTGGCGGCGGCCACAAATGATCGTTCGGCTCGACCGCGGTCGCCGACGTTTGCGAATCATGATGGTGGAGCGACTCTTCTGGGGGCGATTGTTCGCCAGTGTGCGCGTCAAGGAAACATCATTTGCGCGACGTGTACTTCATGCGTGCACGAGTCCGGCATTAGTTGCGATTTTACTGGCCCGCTCTGCGATTAAGGCTTGGCGTGCCCCCGGCCATTTCCACTGGTTCATCATGGCGCTGCCGGCCACCCTTACGTTGACTGTCGCGTGGTGTACGGGCGAATTCGTCGGTTACGTCACCGGCCGTGAAGGTGCCGAATGAGTGGTAACTCCCAGGATTGTCGCCGATGAATGAAGCCCTACGGTTTGGTTTGATCGGCTGCGGCGGAATCGGTGAACTTCGTGCAAAAGCGTTGCAGCGCATTGGAACGATGCGGCTGACTGCGGTCAGCGATGTGGATGTTAACCGTGCGAAAGCGCTGGCTCAACAACATCATGCAGCGGCGGAAACCGACTGGCGTCAACTTGTCCGTCGCGATGACGTCGACGCCGTCATTGTCGCGACGCCGCATTCACTCCATGCGGAAATGACAATCGCAGCGCTGGAGGCCGGTAAGCACGTCTTATGCGAAAAACCACTCGCCTGCACGCCGGTACAAGGCCGAGCAATGGTCGAGGCCGCGCAGAGTTTCGGCCGGCATTTGGCGACCGGATTCAACTATCGGTATTTTCCACCCATCCGTAAGGCCCGTGCGCTTCTCGATTCCGGGTTGATCGGACCGCTGGATCATGTTCGCGCTTATGGAGGTTACTCAGCGGCCGACCTCGGGCAGGCGTGGGTCCGCGATGCTGGCATCTCCGGTGGCGGGGCATTGCACGATATCGGCATCCATCTCCTTGATCTGACGTGTTATTTTCTCGGCGCGGTCGCCGAGGTCAAAGGCTTCGCTTCCAGTTCGGTTTGGAAGCACCCTGGCTGCGAAGACAATGCGTTCGTGGTGTTACGAAGTCCTACCGGGCAAATCGCGTCAGTCGGTGCCAGTTGGTCGGAATGGCGCGGCTACCATTTCGGGTTGGAACTCCACGGTACGCGCGGGTGCATTGAAGCCACGTGTTTCCCCATGGCCACACGTGTCACCTGGGCCGACGAACGCGGCGGAAAAACGAAGCGTCGCCGGCATCTGTTCCCCGTGACGCGCGTGCGGGAAAAACTTCTGTCATACAGGGCTGTGGTCGTGGACACTTTTGTCGATGAGCTTCACGACTTCGCTCAATCCATTCGCGGGAAACTAGGAGCGGCGGCAACAGGAACCGACGGACTATTGGCTCTGGAAATCGCCCACCTGATATGTCAAGGCCAGGACGCTGAATTCCACAATCCCGCAACAGTCTAACTTCGCATGATGGCCTTGCCTCGGCGTGAAGCAATCAAAACACAACCGTGACTTCATCAACTCAGAACTACCGCCGCCTCGCAACGAACTTCCTCGTACTCACAGGCGGCGAGTGTATCGCCAAGGTTTTGACCTTTGCCACGTTCGTCTACCTCGGACGTGTCCTTGGTCCGGAGTTGTATGGTCGGCTCGAATTTGTTCTTGCAACAATGGTGTTTTTTACTCTAGCGGTCGATTTCGGACTGGGCACTTACGCGGCGCGTGAATTGGCTCGACATCCGGACATGGCGGGTCAGTTGTTGCGTGACGTAATGTCATTGCGCCTGGCATATTCGTGTCTCTCATTCATTGGCTTATTGATTGTCGCGATTTGTTTGCCCGATGCCGATGTGCGCTGGTTGCTGATCGCATACGGCGTGAGCCTCTTCGCGGCACCGGGGCTGTTGCACTGGTTTTTCCAGGGGCACGATCGGATGAACTGGGTGGCGCTGGCGAGCGTCATCCGCCAGTCGCTGTTAGCCGGTCTCGTGTTTCTCTTTTTTCACGCTGACACACCATTGCCGTACTTGGGTTTATTTGAATGCCTGACCGTGGCCACAGTCGTTGCGCTTTATCTTGTCGTACTCCGTGGCAAATTCGATGTTGCGACCCCACGAACGATACCGCGTGTGGCTATGTTGGCGGAGCATTTCCGCAAGTCGGCTCCGATTGGGCTGAGCGAATTGGCCTGGGCATTGTTGTGGTACTCTTCGACGGTTTTCCTCGCGTTACTGGCGGGTGCCGCCGCTGTCGGCGAGTTTGGCGCGGCCCACCGCGTGGTGATGGCACTGCACACATTTGTGTGGTTGTACTTTTTCAACTTGTTGCCATCGATGTCGCGGAGTGTTGTCGAACCACGACAACAACTTCACGAATTGATGCACCGATCATTGAGTCTCACCGCCTGGGCCGGTATCGGCGTCGCGTTGGGCGTGACATTCCTGTCTCTTGAGTTGCTGACACTTGCCTATGGCACCCGGTTCGTCGGGGCGGCACCCGTGCTGGCCGTGCTGGTGTGGGTGATTCCGACCGCGCTCATCAGCGGGCATTATCGCTACTTGTTGATCGCTTACCGTTTGCAGCAGATGGAGTTTTACTGCACGGCACTCTCGGCTCTCGTGACATTTGCCGGATGCGCGCTACTGATTCCGCAATTCGGTGCCGTCGGCGCGGCCTGCGCATTGCTTGCGGCAAACATTGTGAATCTTGGTTTGGCCTACATTTGCGTCGGTCGCGGCATTACCTGGATACCGTTTCACAGTCAGTTGTTCCTGCCAATCGTGGCGGCCGCGATGGCATGGGGTTGCTTCTCCGCAACCGTGGAGTTGGGCGTATGGATGGCCGGTGTGTGCGCGGGGCTCGTGTATTTGAGCCTGTTTGCCCTGTGGTTGTGCTTTCCGCATCGTCAACGATGGACTCATGAAAAGATGACCATTAAGGCCATCGTTCCCGAAGTTGTAATGCCAAGCTGAATCGACTTGTGTAAACGGAAGGCACGTCTCCATTGCTCAACGATCCACTTTTGTCAGTCTTAGTCCCGGTCTTCAACGAAGAACATACGATTGAAGCGGTGATCCGTGCCGTGCTCAAACTCGGCACGGTTGTGAAGGAAATCGTCGTTGTGGATGATGGCTCCACCGACGGAACCGCTCAAGTGGTTGCCAGGCTAGCGGCCGGCGAGCCACGCATCCGCTTCACACGACTCGAGCGTAATCAAGGCAAGACTGCCGCTATTCGACAAGCCATCGCGATTGCTTCAGGCGATATACTCATCATTCAAGATGCCGACTTGGAATACGATCCTGCTGAAATCCCTGACGTCATCGAACCTATTCTCGCCGGCAAGGCCGACGTTGTGTACGGAAGTCGGTTCCTGGTTCGTCGTGCAACGCGGGTGCTGTATTTCTATCACTACGTTGCCAATTCGTGCTTGACGCTGCTGTCCAATCTGCTGACAAATCGAAACATGTCCGATATTGAAACGTGCTACAAGGCATTCCGTGCCGGCGTGATCAAGCCGCTGGCATTGACAAGTCGCGGATTCGGACTGGAAGTCGAAATCACCGCGATGGTGTGCCGGACACAAGCACGTACTTATGAAGTGCCGATTTCGTACTATGGGCGAACTTACAACGAGGGCAAGAAGATCGGCATGTGGGACGGCATCCACGCGATCCTTTACATTCTGTATTACAACCTCATCAAACCTCACTTACCGTCGGGCCGCGCGTACATCCGCGAGGTCAATGCACATCTACAATTGTCGAATCCGCTTGCGTCTTGATCCGGCAAGTGTGCCTCGATCACATTCCGAATGCGCCGTGACGTGAACCCATACCGACTTTCCTTGGTTTCGACGCTTGCCGTAGTCGTCACGCTGGCTGGCCTAACGTGGCAGCGCTGGCAACAACCGGACATGCGCCGTCCGCTGGAACACGACGAGTTTATTACCGTCGAGTTGTATACGTGGGCCGGCCTTACTCCCAGCGGCGAAGGTCAGCGGCTGCGCCGAGTTGCCGACTTACACCAGTTGCCGCCGCCGACGCCGATGCAGCTTGGCATGGGCGCCTACCGCAGCCTCGGCGTGTGGAAGGAACCAAATAACCATGTTTGGAACAGCTTCCTGATCAATTTCTCGACACTCCGCGGAAGTCCCACGGAAGCCGCGGTTCGACTGCCCGCCCTGATTGGGGCACTTGTTTTCGCGATGTCTCTATACTGGTTCTGTCATTCGATACTCGAATGGCGGTGGGCCACCCCGCTCGTTGCGCTATGGGGATTTTGTTGCCCGTTCTTGATCGAATACGGACAGACGGCGCGCGGCTACAGTTGGATGATCGCCTTTCAGCCGTTGCTGTTGGGTGCTTTGTGCCGCCAGGCCCGCAATCCAAATTCGCTGATGTGGGGACTCATTGCCGTCGTAATTGCGATTCTGTCGTTCATTAACATCATCAGTATGGCAGTGGACTGGCTGCTGCCCGTGTATGTCGCACTGTGGCTTTGTCCTCCGCGTTGGGTCGGTGCAGTGATGCCACCGACGCGAACATTTCGAATCAGCCTGTTAATCCAAGCCGTATGCGTCGGTTTGGTCGGCCTTGTGTTTCTTGTCGATCGATTGCCGTTCGTCTACAGTTCCGCCCAACAATACGGCCTGCATATTTTGAGCTTGTCTGGTCTTTGGTCCACGGCGCGGGATGTGTTCGTTCACTGGTTTCCGAGTTGGCCGTGGATGGCATTGGCCGGCGTCGGCTGCATCGGCATCTTCGCCACGCTGGCATCACCGCGCTACCGGTTCCTCGGCGTGATTGTCCTGGCGATCATTACCTTCAATGCACTTCATTTCTTGCTCGCCAAACGGGCACCGTATGCCCGCGGCTGGGGATACTACATTCCGCTGTTCCTGATTGGCACGGCATACGTCGTGGAGTGTGCGGTACGCTCGCTGCCGCGACCGGCCTACCGAGCCGGGCTATGGGTCTGTTTGGCGGCAGCCTCCGTGGTCCTCATTAGCGCCTCCAATGGACGCATCCCGGACAACCCCCAATCGGCCGCGATACGTGAGATGGTTGCCAATGTGAAACAAGAGTCGGAGCCACCGACGTATATTGTCTTGCCAACAGTTCGCGACTACTTAATGAAAAAGTACCTTCCTGCGGAGTGGCTGGACGACGAGGATGATCTTGCCGGCGTCCAAAAGCTGCGTTTGCTCCTCTTGACCGAATGGCACGACGCCTGGTGTATGAAGATGTCGGTCGGGCCTTTTTGGGAAACCAGACTGGTGCCGATCGATGGCCAATCGGCCGCTGCAACGGACAATGGCCGGTTTCAACTTGTTGGGATTGACGTGACGGCAATACCATTCACACCCCAAGACCCATCACTCCGCCCCGCATTCGCTTTCGCGATCTGGTATCCAGACGCGAAAAGATCAGGGCTTGGATCACGCGATATTCTCGATTTGCTGGAACGAACACGCGTCCCTTACTATCGGCGTGACCGCAAGACATTCGCCAAATTGGACTTCTACAGCGAACTCCACTCACTCGAGCTTGTCAGCACGAATCCTGCAGCCTGGGACGAAATGGCCAGTGCGCTTGCACAGGGCCAAAAGCGCTTTGGCGGCAAGGTAATATTGTTCGTATCTCATGAAGGCGTGCAAAAAGGCAAGTAAGCGTCGCAAATTTCAGCGACAAAATGGCTGTAAACAATTGTTTACACCGTGATCGCCGCTGTAAAGGCGCTCTATTCTCCAGTTGTGGTCATGATGGCCAGTTTTCCTCGCATTAAGCCAATGTTGAAAACGTGATGCTCTAACCTATTGCAGGTAAGTATTTTACGCCGGCATTTCAACACTTGTAAATTATCTAGAAACGGCTTGGATTTTGCTTAGTCACTCACGTCAAGCTTCGTTTCACCAGTAGTATTTCCGCCGTTTGGGAGCCTCGTGCGCAACCCACCGGCTCGGAGAGCGCGCTCGAACCATATTTGGGGGGCAATCGCGATGACATTGATCGACTTGCCGTTGGCTTACATTGGGCCGGAATCGGCTTTACCGTTTGCCTCGTTTATTGCCGCGATCATCGGGGCGATCCTGATGTTCTGGTCCTACATTTGGCGAATGACCAAAATGGGCTTTCATCGACTCGTGAACGGCAAGCGCGACGTTCCGGTCCTGCCCGCGAATACGCCGGAGCTTGCATTTGATGGAGCGGCTGCCGCGGGTACGACGGGTGAACCGAGTTTGGACAATACATCCTCAACGCTTCCTCATCCCGCCAAATGAACAGTGTGAAAAAGGTGTTGGTTATCGGCTTGGATGGGCTGGATCCCAAAGTGGCCGAACCACTTCTGGCCGCCGGCGAACTACCGAATCTTGCGCGGCTGCAAAAACAAGGCGGGTACACCCGACTGCAAACGACCTATCCCGCGCAAACACCGGTTGCGTGGTCCACGTTTGCCACCGGGACCAACCCCGGCGGGCATGGCATCTTCGATTTTATTCGTCGCGATCCCAAGACATATGGCGTTGATCTATCGTTCAGCCGGTACGAACAAAAGAACTCGTTCCTGCCGCCCCGAGCCGTCAACCTTCGTCGCGGCGAGGCGGTTTGGCAAACTCTTTCCGCAGCCGGTATCCCTTCGACGATTATTCGTTGCCCATGCACCTACCCGCCCGACGAACTGCGTGGCCGAATGTTGGCCGGCATGGGTGTGCCCGACTTGCGCGGCAGTTTGGGTACCGGAACGTTCTATACGTCGGCTGACAATGTCGCGGCGCGGCACGCCGAAAGCGTCGTCAACGTCAAGCTCGATGCCACTGGCGGTGCGACCACTCAATTGCTCGGTCCACGCAATCCGAAAACCGGCGCTCATTACACGTTCGACTTCAATCTGAATGTGGATGCTGCTACCGGTAACGTCGAACTGAAGTGTGACGGTCAACCGCAACAATTGATCCTCCGCCGCGGCCGTTGGAGCGATTGGTTGCGTGTGAAGTTCAAGACGGGCGTGTTGCAGTCAGTCCGCGGCATGGTGCGTTTTTTTCTCGTCCAAACTGGCACAGTGTTCGAACGGTACGCCTCGCCAATTAATTTTGATCCGGACGCACCAGCTTTCCCGATCAGTACTCCGCCCGAATACGCTCGTGATCTGGCCGCCGGCATCGGCTTATTCCATACGACAGGGATGGTTGAAGACCACGACGGTCTGACAAACGGCCGGATCGACGAGGCGGCATTCCTACAGCATTGCGCTTTGGCCATGAACGAGCGTGAGCGCATGATGCTCGCC
>JANLTA010000619.1:0-2401 GCA_031362705.1 Gemmataceae bacterium
CCAACATTCGTTGAACCGCCTGGTGGCAATCAAGATTCTCCGTGACTCACCATGGCTGAAGGATCACGAAGGCCGGCAGTTGCACCGCGAAGCGGAGCTGGTGGCCCGGCTGCAACATCCGAACATCGTGCAAGTCTTCGAAGTCGGCACATGGGACGGGATGCCGTTTCTATCGATGGAACTTGTCTCCGGCGCGGGTCTCAGCGTTTATTTGGCAGAGCGGCAAAAACTGGGTTCAGTTGCTTTGACTTCGGATCGCGCAGCCGAACTGGTGGAAACTCTAGCAAGGGCCATGAGCTATGCGCATGAACAAGGCGTGGTGCATCGGGATTTGAAGCCAGCGAACATCCTGATGCCAAGTGGTCAGTGGCGAGTGGCAAGTGGAGTCCAAACCGGACGTTCCTTGCTAGCCACTGACCACTGGCCACTAGCCACTCCTAAAATTGCGGACTTTGGCTTGGCGGTCATGACCGACGCTGCGCAGTCAATCAATCAGACGATGACCGTGGCGGGCACGCCATGTTACATGGCGCCCGAGCAGGCGGAAGGCCGCAAGGCGGACATCGGGCCGCGGACGGATGTGTATTCGCTGGGCGCGATTCTTTACGAACTGCTGACAGCGAGACCACCGTTTCAGGGCGCGACAATTGTGGAAACGCTGGACATGGTGCGGGCCAACGAGCCGGTGCCGCCACGGGTGATTCGACCGCAGGTGCCGCGCGATCTGGAAACGATTTGTCTGAAGTGTTTGAACAAGTCGCCGGAGAAGCGGTATCTGTCGTCGCTGGGATTGGCGGAGGATTTGCGTCGATTTCTCGATGGCAAGCCGATCGTGGCTCGGCCGGTGTCGGCGCTGGAGCGCGGGCATAAGTGGGTGAGGCGATATCCGGCGATATCCGTACTGTCATTTGCCCTGTTGGCATCGCTGTTGACGAGCCTATTTGTGCAAACCGGGCGCATTCATGATTCCGAGGCGGCCCGGCAAAAAGAGCAACAGTTGCATCGCGATTTGGAAACCAGCATGGCCGCAAAGCTGACGACGTCCGCGCGGACGGTTTGGACCAGCGGTCAAATCACCGAGGCGCGGAAAGCGCTTTTGGAGGTTCCCGAGACCCTGCGCAGCGCGGAGTGGCAAACGCTTCACAAGCTGAGTTTCGCCGAAGTCAAATGTTGGTCGGTGCCAGACATGGTGAGCCATGTACTCGCGGTCAGCTCCGATGGTGGGCGGCTGATTTACCAGGCGAAGGGCAACACCAATCGGATTCGCATGATCGATACCGCTACGGGCGAACAGCATCGCGCGATTGATTTTGGTTGGGGGCCGCACCAACTCGAATTTACTCCGGATGGAGCGGCGCTGGTGGCCATTCGCTACGTCAGTCCGGCGGCGCCGACAAACGCGAAGCTACTCAATTTTGGCAAAGTGCGCGAATCGGCGGCGACCGACCGAACCAGCGATGTTGTCGTATGGGATCTGGCGACGGGCAAGGCGCGGCATACTTGGGCCGTGCAAAAGCACTGGGCCACGGTGATCAGCCCCGATGGCCAGCGTGTGGCAGCGCTGCATGATGATCGCATTCGCATTTGGGACTCGGCTTCGGGGCAACAGGTCGCCGAGTTGGGGGCCGAGATTGATCGCGATGGCCGGTATGCATTGGCCTGGGACGGCACGGGGAAGCGCTTGGCGGTGCGGTCGAAGACGGCCGTGGAAGTTTGGGATATCGAATCGCAACGATGTCTTCGGAGCATCGCCGTTGATGCCATGGAAACGAAAGCACTGGAAAAGGCTCTGCCGATTCTCGTCGCCTGGGCCGACCCGGTGTTCTTTCGGCCCGATGGTGAGGTCGTCATGGCCAGCCCGACACGTTTGGATGAAAGAACCGCTGAAGGTATTCCATCGGTTCGGCAGTTAACGGCGTGGCAAGTGTCCGACGGCGCACAGGTGTTTCGCCTCCCAACTAAACAACTCACCGCTCGGCTGACGTTTGCTCCGAATGCTCGCTACGCTGTGAATCGCGATAACAACATCGAAATCATGGACGTCCGAACTGGCGCTAGCATGGCCATGTTGCGCGGTCACACTGCCAATGTGCAACAGACAAGGTTCTCTCCGGATGGCCGGTTGCTTTATTCCTGCAGCAGCGACAAAACCATTCGAGTTTGGGACATAACTCCCTGGTTTGATTGATCTTAACGCATTTCCCCTGTTTGGTGTAACGCCAAGGCCACGTTGCGGCACTTCTTTTTAGCCCACCTTGTACCGGGATCTGGGAGTTGCCATGACATCGCTAACTCAACGCACCTTGCGACGCGCTACGACCCAGAACCGATTTCGGCCGGCGGTGCGCCAACTGGAAAACCGGCTCGCACCGGCAACGTTTACGGTGCTGAATCTCAACAA
>JANLTA010000620.1:0-5348 GCA_031362705.1 Gemmataceae bacterium
CGAAAATACTTCCGGACCTTTTCCGCCGGGATTGCTTAGGAGGCGTGCCCGAAATTACTCAACAACGCGGAACTTTTTCGGTTCCAAGGCGATGGAATCGGCAGCATTTTTCTTGATGTAGGCGCGCGCCTGCACCTGGAAGTCGGCAAACTTGGCAGGGTCACGAATAGAAACTGCCGCCGCCACCGGGATCTGCCATCTGTTCCGCTCCCAAAACTCCCACTCGCGCTCGGTCGACTTGCTGAACTCGGCCAACAACGGGTCATCATCCGCGTAGATTGTAAACCAGTCGCCGATCCACGCGTCGATGCTGCCTTTTTCGCCAAGGAAGGCATCGACATCGTGCATTCGTTTGGCAAAGTCGGCATTGCCACGATTTAGGCCTAACACAAAGTGAGCGATGGTTTCTGCATGAGGATCGCCAGCGTTCGGAGCGAGCTTTGACCCGGCACTCAGCTCCACCCATTCGCGGTAATTGCTTCGCGCGATGAGCGGCATAACCGACAGGTCGACGGCCATACGATCGGGCTTCACGGTGAGCCGAACGGCGATGGGGTCGAAGAACTGTGACCAATACTCTTGGTATGATTCGCGCCAGCGGTTGTACGCCTCGGCCTCAGGAGCGGTGACCTCGTCGATATCAACTTCGGCAATGGGTGTTTGGAATAGTCGGGTGCCGTGGACGGCGGAACGCACCGCATTGGGACCAATATCAATCGGCCCCAGCCCAAGTTCATCGATGGAGCGTGACTTTTTGGCCGCGACCATGTCGGTGAGATATTTGGCCTGTGCATCTGCGAGCAACGAACCACTGCGAATGCGGCGTTGATGGGCGATGCGCCAGCGCGGGCCACACCAGCGGCGAATGGCATCGTCGCTGAGTAGCGCGAAGGCCGTTTCGTCCGCTTCGCCGCGCCGATAGCGGTCGCGAAAAAACGCGTACTCACCCAGGCTATCGAGCGCGGGCGTGCCGGCCGGCCGTGCAGCGAGACGTAGTACTTGAGCCGGTGAATTGGTCAGCAACAGAGCGCCTGGCAGTTCGCACGCATAGGCACATATCCGTCGATCAGGAGTGCGCAGCGCGCGACAACTGGAGTCGCCGACCTTTTCGTCCGACTCCACGGCATCCGGGTTGGCGGCTCGAACCGCTTGCCACCCGGCCAATAGGAGTTGTTTCACGACATTCGGTCGATTGGTCGCCAGCAGCAAGGCGACATCGGTGCCAGTGTCGTAATAAAGATCGGAGCCGGTGACCGCGACACCGCTGACGAGACTGGTCGGCAACAGCTTTCCAAGTTGTGCGGCGGGAATTGCCAGTTGTTTCATGTACCGGTCGGTGATCCGATCATCGACGCTACGAATGGCGGCCAGGTTGAAAACCCCAAGGCCGGTACGGTCGATTTCGTCCAAGACGCTGACGGCAGCGGTCGCGTTGGGAAAGAACACCGCATGTTGATCGGCGGGGATCAACGCGGCCAACGGGTCAAACGTGGGCTTCATACCGCGAGTATGTGGAGCCCAGTCGTAAGCACGAACGGTGATGCCATTTAATGTGTCGATCTTGAGGCGTGGAGTGTTCTTGCCGTCACCCGTCACGCGCACTTGCCGATCAAGCTGCAGATTCTCAGCAACAGCGCGACCACCACTGAGCAATTCGGTATGATCGCCGCGACTGGCAGGCCGGCGTTGCGGAGCTGTGCCCCAGTCATCGAGCGTGATCTTGCTCACCCAATTGCGATTGGGTTCCAACGGTTCATTTGCATACAGTTTTTTCGTGAAATGGGGTTCGCCGACGCGGCGCCAAAACTCATCGAGTTCCTTGGTCCGCAGTGTTTCGACTTCGCTAATGCGATGACGGAACCAGGCCTGCCCTGGCGCGCCGGAATCGCGCAGGAGGTTTCGATAGACGCGGTCGATGCGAGCGGCCTGGCCAAAGTTAAACCACTCGGCCGCGCGAATGGTGTTGGCGTTTGCGGGGAAACGAAAGCGCACCTCGGACTTCTTTCCATCGTGATGAAAGACAAATCTACCTGACGATCCTTCGTTATTTGTGGATCGCATGACAAGAATTACATGATCCCAGCTAACGCGACCCGAACCCGTCTCGATGACCAATTCGGCGGTCGCTCGACCATCCATCTGCACGGCAAACGCGGGCGGAAACACCTCGCGATCGGGCCATATCGGAACGCCAGTGCTGCGATTACCGAGATTCCCGTATTGTGGTGGCGGCAATTCGCCTTCAATGATCTCCAGTTTGGACACCGGACACGTCAGATACTGCGTTTGCGACGTGGCGGCCCAGGTGGAAACACCAATCATTAGAGCCAAGACAAGGACCGCGGCGCGAGAAGACATCGGACACCTCCGTGGCACAACGGAATCGATTTGTTGTTCTACCCGAGGCAAGTACCAGCGGTGTCACGATCGCGCGACCGGCATTGATGGCCGCACATATAATCGGCCTTACTTAACTTTAGTGCTGGGGCATCTATGAGCGTGATTCTCGACGGCCATTCGTTAACCATTGTGCAACTTGCCGACGTGGCACGCGATCCGACCGTGAAAATTGAAGTCGCACCGCAAACTTGGAAGAAAGTCGAAGCGTGCCGCGAAGTCATTGACAAGATCATCCGCGATTATGCCAAGGCTCCCGAAGCAGAGCGCGGAGCGTTCGCCGTCTACGGAGTGACGACCGGGTTTGGTGAGTTCAAAAACGTCCGGCTGGAACCCGAGCAACTCGTCGTGCTACAGGAAAACATCCTGCGCAGCCATGCCATCGGCTGCGGCGAGAACGAAGATGTCGATGATCCTGTCAACTATTTCGCAGCTGAGGTTGTACGCGCGACGCTCGTTCTCCGCATCAACACTTTTCTGCAGGGTCACAGCGGCGTCCGGCGTGAATTGGTCGAGTTACTCATTGAAATGGTGAATCAAGGCATCGTGCCATTGGTGCCGACGCGAGGCTCGGTTGGTTCCAGTGGCGACCTGTGCCCATTAGCCCATACTTTTGTAACCCTGCTCGGTGAAGGGCGCTACTATGTTGTGAAAGATGCGGAGGGTGTGTCGCGCGGGCTGCGCGATACGAAAGCGATACCCGCTGCGGAGTTGTTGAATGAACTGAAGCGACCGAAGTTCCGGCTAGCGGAAAAGGAAGGCCTGGGGCTGACCAACGGAGCGGCCTACTCATCTGCGATGTTGGCTCTCGCCGTGCATGATGCCGAGGCGCTGGCCGACACTGCGGATGGGGCGGGGGCTTTAACGCTGGAGGCTATTTGTGGCCGCATCCGGGCTTTTCATCCGCTCGTGCATGATGCTCGCCACATCGATGGGCAGAAAACCAGTGCCGCGAATATTCGTTCACTCGTTGAAGGCAGCAAGCTTGTCGGATTGACCAGCGATGTTCAGGATTGCTATTCCGTTCGCTGCGCACCTCAGGTACATGGTGCGAGCCGCGAGGCGATTGCACTGGCCCGCAAAATCGCTGTGGCGGAGATGAACGCCGCGACGGACAATCCGTTGTTCTTCCCCGGAACAATACCCAGCGATTCTGGAGGCAATGACAGCGACCCGCAGAACAACCACGAACCATGCGCCTTCTCGGCAGGTAACTTTCACGGGCAGCCCGTCGGCATGGCCGCGGATTTTCTTGCCATTGCCGTGGCCGAGTTGGCCAACATTTCAGAGCGGCGCACGCAGATGCTTCTCGACGCCAATCACAATCGCGGACTGCCGGGCAACCTGGTGGGCAACGCGGGCGTCAACTCCGGCCTGATGATTGCACAATACACGGCCGCCAGTTTAGTGTCGGAAAACAAGGTGTTGTGCCATCCGTCGTCTATCGATTCAATACCCACATCGGCCAACGTCGAAGACCACGTGGCGATGGCAACCACGGCCGCACGCAAAGTGCGGCAAGTGCTCAACAATGCGCGAGGCGTGCTTGCGCTAGAGTTGATAGCTGGCGCGCAAGCCGTGGAATGGCGTGTGTGCGCTAGTAGCGACAACATTGAGATTGCCAAGCGGTTGAACGGCAAAGCCGCAGTCGTGACCGACCCGCGCGAACATGGCAAGCAACGGGAAGAGATGTTCAAGACGCGATTTACCTCGAATACGGCAACTGGCAGCAAAGAACTGGCGACCATGCTCGGTGAAGGCACCCGGCAAATCTACGCCGCCATCCGCGGCAACGTGCCGCCGCTCATTGAGGATGTGTATTTGGAGCCGGCTTTTCGGGCGGCACGGGAATTGGTGGCTTCGCGGCAGATCGCAGAGATAGTTGCGGCGACTCGAAAAACCTGATTGTTCCACATTCGCATTGGCCTTGCAGTTAACAAATCATCGGTTATTGACCTCCAGTTGGTTGGGACGGGACAATATGCGCCGTTGTTGGCTGATTCTGATGCTAGTTGCAGGCTGCAAATTGCCGACGAAGCCGACGAATGCGCCGGAATTTCCACCACTGGCCGCTGAAACCGCCCCGGTGCCGACGTGGTCAAACGACGCGGCTCCAGAACCGAACTGGTCCAGCAACACGACACCGCAAACTGGCAACGCCTTTCGCATCGCGCCCCCGGCTCGACCGTTTGATGGCAGCGTGAAGCTACTAGTTCCTGAAGGTAGCGCCCCGGGACAGGAGTTGCCGGTACGCATCGATTGGCGGGCGGAAACGCCTGCGGTAGTGCGACATTCAATACCCGATGGCGTGCAATTGATGCGTTCCGATCCGCCGGCCAAGTTAGTTGGTCGCCATTTGGAATGGAACGTGCCGGTCGGCAGCGGCACCGTGTCCGCGCTGTTCCAGCCAGCGCGAGTGGGGCGCATCGAGTTCGAGGCAGATATTACCGACGGCAACGGCGT
Source organism: Gemmataceae bacterium (assembly GCA_031362705.1). Classification (GTDB taxonomy): domain Bacteria; phylum Planctomycetota; class Planctomycetia; order Gemmatales; family Gemmataceae; genus JAIBBI01. The sequence continues at coordinate 4,861 of JANLTA010000620.1, forward strand.
GCCTATTCAATCGCGTGTAGCCACGACCATCGGCGTCGTGCAGTTGCGTCTCAAGACGACCGCGCCAAGCAAGGCCGCAATCGGCGACGCGATCAACTTCGAAGTTCGCGTGACCAACGGCGGCCAAGTGCCAGCGAATCGTGCGGTTCTTCGCGCTGATTTAGACGCTGGTCTCGAACATTCCAGTGGCAGCCGCCGGGTGGAAATCCCGGTCAATGCCATCGCGCCCGGAGAAACGAAGACCCTGTTCGTGCCTGTGGTCGTGCGACGTAGCGGATCGCTGGCAGCTGCGCTTTCGCTCCAAGGCGAAAGCGGAGCGACAGCCAACGAGTCGTTGCATGTAGATGTGCGTGAGGCGCGGTTGGCGGTGTCGCTCGACGGCCCGGCCCATGTCATGATGAATCAGTCAGCCACCTGGACCATCCGTGTCATCAACATAGGCGATACCCCTGCCAGCAACGTGACGGCACGGGTGCAATTGCCGCCTG